>JBCFBG010000004.1:28390-50327 GCA_038562515.1 Anaerolineaceae bacterium | reverse complement strand
CTGGAGTTCCTTGATGATGCGATCGACCTCGGCTTTTAGTGCTGTGTCACCATCAGGTAACACGATGTTGATCGGACCGGTGGAGAGTTCGCCATGGAACACAACCTGCAAGTCGGGGTTTTGGGCAACCAAAGCCTGCACTGGCACGTAATCTGCCATCAGTACTTCGATACGCCCATTGGCAAGGTCCAAAGCTGCCTGGTCTACGCGTTCGTAGCGGGAGAGATTGGCTTCAGGCAACAACCCAGGGGTTACCAGGTTGTCTGTTAGCCAGCCGTCCTGAACGGTGCCGGATTGTACGCCGACTTTGTAGTTGGCGGCATCTTCTGGTTTGACGATGGTTCCGGTAAAGGCGCTGCTGACCACGAAAGCATCTTCAGTGGTGTAATAGGCTTCAGAGAAGTCAACTGTTTTGTCGCGTTCCTCATCGTAGTTGAAGCAGGAGATGGACATATCCAGCTTGCCGCTGTCCACAGCAGCCACCAGGCTGTCGAAGGGCATATCAACCCATTCCAGTTCGACTCCCATACGCTTGGCGATTTCTGCCATCAGTTCGATGTCAAAGCCGGTTTTATTACCAGCCTCATCGATAAACTCGTAAGGGGGATAATCGGCTGACGTACCAACGATTACTTTTTTGTCTTCCTTGATTTTGTCGAGCAGAGAAGTAGCTTCAGAAGTACAACCAACTAGCATGGCTGCCACAAGAACCAGGGCGACCACCAACAGCAAATATTTCTTCATAATTGCCTCCGTGAAAGGATAGGTTAGGGGATGATTAACACCGATTATAAAACAGAAATTGCCTTGGCGAGGAAAGTCATCAAAAATCAGGATTTTTTATATCAATTCAGTTCAAAAACAACTAAATCCAAGAATCGAGTTCTACAACCTGCCTCCCGAATGGTTCAATCAATGATATACTTCTGCAGTTCTCTTGTGAGAACTTTTATTTTGGGTGTACGTTTTGGACGTTCTTAAACTGGTCTGACTTGACCTTTTTGTGGAAGAGCCGCGCCGCGAGGCAGAGCTCGGTTTGTGAAAAATACGGAATAATCAAGGCTTCCCCCTTAGTAAAAATACATTTTTATCGACCCGCTATTGGCAAACTTTTGCCATTATTGTTGCTCGTCGATTACTTAGAAACTGGAGTTTTGATGACCGTACAATTTGAAGATCTAAATCTGCGCCCCGAACTGGTGCAGGCAATCAATAAGCTGGGTTACACCCAGCCCACCCCTATCCAGGCAGGCATTATCCCTCTTATGCAAGGTGGTTCTGATGTTACTGGTCAAGCCCAAACTGGCACCGGCAAAACAGCCGCCTTCGCCCTACCCATCCTCAACCGCATGGACCCGGAGCAGCACTCACCGCAGGCTTTGGTGGTCGCTCCCACCCGCGAGCTGGCTTTACAAGTGACCGAAATGATCCAGACCCTGGGTCAGTTCATGGATGTGCGAGTTCTGACCGTCTATGGCGGCACCTCGTATACCCAACAACTCAACCAGCTTCGCCGTGGCGTGCAGGTGGTTGTTGGCACACCAGGACGCATCCTGGACCTTGTCAAACGCGGTCGCCTGGAACTTGGTAATGTGCGCACTGTCGTTTTGGACGAAGCCGACGAGATGCTCTCCATGGGTTTCGTTGAGGACATGGAAGCTATTTTGGCCGTCACACCTGATGATCGCCAGACGACCCTTTTCTCCGCCACCCTGCCTCCCAGAATTCGGGAATTAGCCAGGAAATACCTGCATAACCCTAAAACCATCTCAATCCAGCCAGAACAAATTACTGTTGCTCTCACTGAACAGCGGGTCTATTATGTCAATGAACATGACAAACTGGCAGTTTTGACCCGTTTGTTCGAAATGGAAGAGATCGCCTCCGCCCTCATTTTCACCCGTACACGTGTGCGAACAGGAGAGTTGGTGACCGAGCTTAATTCACGCGGTTATCCTGCTGAAGCTCTTTCGGGCGATCTTAGCCAGGACGCCCGCGAGCACACCATGGCACGCTTTAGAGCTGGTCAGGTGAAGGTATTGGTGGCGACCGACGTGGCTGCCCGTGGTTTGGACGTTGAAGGTATTACCCATGTCTTCAACTACGACCTGCCGGAAGAAGCTGAAACCTTTGTTCATCGCATTGGTCGTACCGGGCGTGCCGGGCGGACTGGCATTGCCATTTCACTCGCCAGACCGTCCGAAAGAAAGCAAGTGCGTCTGATTGAACAATTCACCCGCCAGGAAATGTCGGAAGGACAAATTCCAACCTCTGAAGATATCCAGTCAAAACGAGTCGACAGTCTGCTTGCCAAGGTCGAAACATGGCTCAAGCGCGGACGCTCGAGGGAAGAACGCGCCCTGGTGGAAACCCTGCTCGCTGCCGGGTTTGACCCCATCGATATCGCAGCAGCAGCCCTCAAGGTTGCCAGAGCTGAAGAGAAGCAGCGCCCCATTCCCGAAATTAGTCCCCTGCCAGAAAAGAGCGTACGTCCGGAACGCCGTGCTCGTTCAGAGCGAACCGAACGACCCAATCGCGATCAGTCCCGTGGGCGAAATCAGCGTGAGAATGTTGGTTACAACAAACCACGTGCCAGCGTACGCGGAAAGCAAAGTGATGAAGAAGGCATGATTCGCCTGGAATTGGCGCTTGGTAAGGTGGATGGGTTGCGTCCTTCGGACGTTGTCGCCTCCATCGCAGGAACTGCCGGCATCCCCGGCTCAGCTCTGGGCAGGATTTACATCCAAAACCACCGTACCACGGTTGATGTTTCAGATCAATTTATGGACAAAATCGTTTCAGCTAACGATAAATTTAAAGTTCGTGGTCAATCTTTTATCCTCACCAAAGGATAAACTCTTCCCAAAAATCATATCAAGCCAGGGTGGCTACCCTGGCTTGTTTTTTTCTTCGTACGCCTGGAGCACTTTTGCTTCTGCTTTTTCGATTTGCTGCCTGTCTTTTTCTGTCAGCTTAAATTTGAATACCACCGGGATGATCGCCAAAAGCGATGCCCAGGCAGTGATCCAAAATGGTGTGGTGGGCGAAAAGGTTGCATAAAGTTTCGCACCAATTGCAGGAGCCGGCAAGGAGAAAAGCCCCAACCCGGAATGTATCAAACCGAATCCCGTTCCACGCAGTTTTTCCGGTAATAATTTACTTAATAATGACTGATATGCCGGGCTCATCAGGCTAAAACCAACACCGATGATGAAGAAACTGATCGCATAAACCAGGAAGCTTTCTGCCTTAACGAAGATGAACAAGGCGACTGATTGTAGAGCAAAACCCAGTGCAATTGCCAGGCGCTCTCCGCGCTTATCTGCAAGGTGACCGGCAGGGTAAGAAGTGATCATCATAGCAATTCCCAAGATTGAGCTCAGCCAGCCGATTTTCTGAGCGGTCATGTTGCCAATCCCCTCAAGGTACACAGGAAGCAAACTGCCGGAAAGTGAAAATGAGATGTCGCGGATCCCATCAGTGACCACGATCCAGGTCATCAAGCCGCCGGCAATCACCAATCCAAAAATCGCGGATAAGTTGACCTTCAATTCTCCCAGGTCAAGTCGTGCTTTTTTACCGTCTTCCTGACCCGGATGCCGCGCCTTGCCCGCCATTCGCACCCTGATCACTGTCGCGATAGTGTATATTGAGGCAGCAGCCATCAACATGATTTTGAAACCATATCGATCAATCAGATACCCGCCAAAAGGAGGCCCAACAATGGATACAATGGTGTAAAAAGTGTCCACCAACCCGTAAACCTTTGCGCGATTATTCTCCTGGGACTCCTCAGCAATAAATGCACCAAAACTTGGTCCAACCAGGGAGCGAGTGATCGCGTTTAAGCCTTCCCCCAGGAAAACCCAGCCCCAGGTTGGTGAGAGTATTAGAGCGACGTAGGACACCACACCCAACACGCTGCCAGCAGCAATACTTTTCAAGCGACCCAGACTGTCAGAAATCCAGCCCCCCAGAATTTGCAGTGCCATGGGAATAATTTGAGAAATCGTAAAAAAGAGCCCGATTTGGGCAACATCTGCGCCTAACGATTTTAGATAGAGCGGAAGAAACCCGCCATACATTGCCCCAGCAACATTTGCCAGGATCATCGTTACCAAAAACAAACGCAAAACTGGTGTGAGTAGTGGCGTTCTTGAAGAGGTTGGTTCGGTTGAGTTCATGGGGTGAATTTTACAATGTGATTCTCGATCTATGGGCTTTTATTACAACCTTTGTTTGACATCGACAAATGGCTCTGCTATTCTATGCACAGATACAATAGAAACAAGCAACAATTCTGAGAATTTATCAAAGATCCATATTGAGATGAAGGAGAAAACATGAGAACCATAATAACCCCTTTCTTTACCTTACGACCTTACGAACGAGGAATTCAGGAAACCCTGGGAAAATATACCCGCTTTGTGCTTCCAGGTTTAGGTATGCAACTGCCTTTTGGACAATTGGTACGCGTCCGTGATATCCGTGAGCATACCATGGATATCATGCCCCAATCTGTAATCACCAAAGACAATGTCGAAATATCTGTTGATGGCGTAATGTGGGTGCGACCATCTGCCGACGAAGAGTCGATTAAGCGAACATTCTATAACATCGATGATTGGAAACGAGCTGTGATCCAACTGGCGATGACCAATTTGCGACAGGAGTTTGGCGACCTCACCCTGGATGAGAGCCTGGTTGCCAGGGAGAAAATCGCCACTAACCTGAAAGCTGTTTTGGGTAATTTTGCAAGTGAGTGGGGCTTGACAGTAAGTAAGGTAGAGATTCGCCTTATCGATCCGCCAGAAGACATTAAGAAGGCAATGCACAAACAAAAAACTGCCGAGCAAGAGCGGCGTTCAATGAAGTTGTTAGCTACCGGAGAGTTTGAAGCGGCTGAGCAGCAGAAATTGGCTGCAATTCAACGGGCAGAAGGCGACCGCGAGGCAGCCATCAAGGTCGCTGAAGGACGGGCAGAGGCGATCAGGCTGGTCAATGAGTCGGCTGAAAAGTATTTTGTCGGCAATGCCCAGACATTAAAACAGATCGAAATGGTGGAGACGTCATTAAAGGAAAATACCAAGGTGATCCTAACGGATAAGGGTATTACACCAACGCTGTTACTGGGTGAATTGCCAGTAATTGAGAAAAAGCGCTAACTGGCTAGACCTCGCTGAAAATGCGACAAAAAACCCCTTTCCTGAATTTCTGGGAAAGGGGCTTTTATCTAGCTCAAATTGTTAAGGTTTAAGGCTTTCACCGCCATCAATTTCGTGTTTGGTTGCCATAGACTGGCGAATTTCCTGCTTCATCCGTTCCACTTCCTCAGAAGGTTCACGCGAAGCTGTGCGGTTGGTTTCGAGCCCCAATTTGTCAGAGAGCAACAGGGTCAACAAGCCTTCCATAATGCTGCTGCCCGAAGCGCCTCCTTCGCCTTGACCACCACCAACCACCACTCTTGGCACCACATCCACGCGGGATTGTTGCACGGCTTCCGCAAAGCGGTTCATGACCTGCTGGGTCACCTGATATTGAGGACCACCATAAGCAGCCACTTGTTCTTCGGTCGCGATAGCCTGCGCGATACCGATTCGGGCAATTTTTTCGGCTTCCGCATCCGCAAGCGCTCTGATCTGAGCTGCTTGCTGCAAGGCTTTCATGTAGTCAGCTTTACCCTGGTTGGAAAGAACAGTAATGCTCAATTCGGATTCTGTGATGTTGCGCTGCTGTTCGGTGCGTGCCTGGGCTTCACGCAGTTCCCGTTCTTTTGCGGCAGCATCTTGCTGGCGTTGGAAGGTTTCGATTTGTTCAATAGCAATCTGGCGGGCACGCAACTGATTTAAGATCACTTCCATGTTCTTGTCGCCGCCAACGGTCGTAGGCGTTCCAATCAGCACCTCTTCCAATTCCAGGTTGTAATGCAGGAATTTCGCCTTCATCTCCTGGCTGGAGAGATCCTGAATTTCATTTCGATCGTGAATAAGTTGGATAAGCGTGCGTGTCTGCCCAATATTCTTGAAGTAAGCTGAAACCATCGGGTCAAGGGTTTGTTCCACCAGTTTTTTGACATCGCCAAAGCGCTGCACCACTAATGGAGCTTTCTGGTAATCGATATGGATCACAACGGAAAGCGGCAAGGAAGGTTCAAAAGCATCTTTGGTGATCAGCGACACTTCCGAAAGGTTTTCATCCAAATTGTGCGAGCCAACTTCCGACTTGATCCATTTCAAGATGATGTTGGTCGTAGGAACTGCAACCACTTTTCCAGCATAGGTATTAAACGCATATTTACCAGGCAGCAATGGCACATTCCAAACACCCCTGCTTCCAACGCTCACCAGTTCGCCGTGACGATATTCTGTTCCAGAAAGGTCTTCACTGACACTGCCAGTATAAGAAACAACTACACCAACAAAGCCCACTTCGATGATGGTTTTTGGGATCAGTTCCACGGTGGCAAACAAGCGGTTGATGTAGTAGGTACCTTCAACCAGCACTTGCAGCTGACGTCCCCGCAGACCATTAGCCGCGATAAAACGATCGGGCATTTGGAAGTTGTTATGATAGGTCAATTCATTGTTTTGATCCTGACCGACAAGGGGAGCAATGATTTCTCCCGACGGCAAGGAAAAACCATCATGAATCGTGACAATGCCAATCAAGTCATCAGAATCTTTGATGACCACCGGAGTAAAGCCCTTGCGGTTGCTGATGACGGCAGTCATTGATTCAATTGCCGACTGGTCGTCCTTGCTCAATGAAAGGAAGTGGACCCGATCCTCCGTGATGACCACAAATTGTGCCTGGTTGATGGCATAGGTGCCTTCGCGCAAGATCTGGCGCTGCGGCCCCCTCTGACCACCATTGGTCAGAAAATCGGTTACATCCTGAAAGTTGTTCGCCGTGGTATTACTGGCCAAAACCTGCATAGCAGAAAGTGGCTGACCATCACGGGCGAAAACGTACCCGATTTTGCCTTGTGGGATGGTCACCAGCGGCACAACGTGCACACGATACTGGATCGGCATCAGGTAATGCAGACCGCCACGCAGAACATCGGGTTGATAGCCTGCTTCACCGTTCAAGGCGATAAAGTTGCCCTTGACTGATTTCCGACCGAACCTTTTTTCGACGATACCAATACGGTTGTTGGGAATAAAACGAATGCCAGTCAGCAGGATTAGGAAAAAAACGATTGCCAGCGCAATCAAGAGAATAGTTTGGGTGGGACTCATAGTTTCTCCGAAATCTCTTTGAAATAAGAGATGAATTTAATATACGCCTGATTTATTAGAATAACAATAGATAATATAGCTTCGCGATTCACGCCAATGAAAGTTAACCAGTTCAGAGGTCGAACTGATCGAATCAAAAAGAGCTGCCATTGCAACGGCAGCTCTTTTTGTAGTATTGTGGAAAACCTACTTAATGATCACTGGCAGATAAAAACGTCCGAGTTCAAATGCCCCGCTGTCACAGCGCCCATCGGAACGAGATTGGTGACGTTGGTCGTCTTCGATTATGTACAATGCTGTAGCACAATTGCCGGGGCGGTGATTGATCGCTGGCGAATTCATTTGCAGTCCGTGGGTCATGGTCGGCCCTCCATAATTGCCCAGGCCTTCCAGCATCGGATCTGTGTTAATTAAATCGCCGGTGGTCGTTGGGACTGGATCACCATCATCACTGAAAATGTTATATCCACCACTATTCCAGGTTCCTCCACTGTTGTAGAAGTTTCCCTTTTCCGGTTGTGCCAGGAAAATGCTATCACTGACGTGTACTGTCCCACTGCTTACAATGGAGCTTGCGGCTCCTTCGTTGGCAATTGTGCAGGATTGCATCCTCATCACCCCGACTCCATCATTAATAACGCCAGCAAACCAGGAGCTGGACGAGAAGTTTCCGCTTAGCGTGCTGTTGACGATAGTCATGGTCGAATAATTGGTGATGGTTCCTGATCCACCGGTGTTTTGCGTGAATAGGGAATGATTAATCTGGCAATTGGGAGCACCGCCAGCGTTAAAGATGGCATAGCCCCGGTCAGCCGAGTTGTTTACGAACGTGGTGTCACTCACAATTAGGTCCCCATAATTCAGAATGGCACCCCCATTCAAATTACTGGTGCAATTTGCGCCTTGGGCGCAGGTTACAGAATTTGCTACAAAGCCCGTCTCTTCCAGAATCAGACTGCCATCGTTGAGAATCGCTCCTCCACCTGTTTGATTGGTAACATCGAGGACCAAATGGGAACCTGAAAAATTGATGCCCCTCATAATCACATGAGCACCCCACCCGACCGATAAAATGCGGTCATTAAAGGAAGGGCTGGTGGAAATGAGAACAACTCCGTCAGGTTGTGTAGGTTGGATAATTATCAAATTGGCCGAATTTGTGGCATTGATGTTCAGATCACCGTGGCTGTTGTGGTCTGGTGAGCTGGGGGGTATGACAAGCGTGTAAACGCCTGGCGGAACCAGGATAGTGACTGGACCATCAGATAAGTTCGCGTTAGCCTCAGAAATAGCGGCGCGTAATGTGCATGGACCACCGATTGGCTGACCAGCGCTGCAGACGCTATTTCCAATGGCAAAATCGGGCATATCCATTGTGTTGTCAACTATGAATGTGAATTCAACAATTGCTGAAGCTTGAGTGGGATGATAAAAAAGGGTGGAAAGGATGATGAGGACTGCAAATGAAAAAGTGAACAATTTTCGATTTGGAAACACAATTCCTCCATTAATGTAAAAGATGTTGATATAAACAAATTGTACTACCATATCCAGCAAATGCCTTCCCCGAATCCATTACTAAGTGTGTTCGGAATTAATAAGAAGGAGGTTGGTTGTATCAACCTCCATCGATATAGTTTATGGATAACTATTTTGAAATCGCCAGATCAAAGCTTTGGGTCATGGTAGCCAGATCGGCTGAATCGGTTTCTATCCAAGCAGTGAGCAGGCATCGGCTGACGTGTCTTTATGACAGGTTAGCACAATTGAGGTATCGATCAGCACAATAACCGACTCGACTCAAGATGAAGATGTGGTGGAGAGAAGCTTGAAGCAAAAAGATTGGTTTGCCTGGCAGACAGGACAAGGTGATCAGGGAGAGTAAAACCTCTTCAATGGTCTTACTCTCCCAGAGTCAGTTTTTTTTAATTGAGTTGCAACGGGGTGGTGAGGCAGGTTTCACTATCTGCGAAGGTCGCAATGGCAGCCTGAGCGACCAAGCCGTTATAGCTGACTGTTACAGTAGCCTCGATATTACTTGGCAGCCACACGCCGATAAATCCGTTTTCCATGGTTGTCAAATCGGAGTTGACGATCTCGTTGCCTTTGCTATCTTGAATCACAGCATGAACTTGCTGATTGACAAGCTCTCCCTGGCATGAGGAAAGGCTGTGAATTCCGCAGGGATGGGTCTGGTCCACATAAGGTGCGAATGAAAGATAGAAAGCATCTTTTGGCAGGTCCAGCCGCACTTCCTTTGATTCGTCACTAAGAACGAGCGATTCGCCAGTAATACTCGCTCTTAACCCCGAGGGGTCTGAGGTTGAGCGGTCGAGTTTGCTGACAATTTCCTCAACGGAAAGTCCTGATAAACCATATTTATCGAGAAACGCTGCTTCAGTTTGGTTGGTCAGCCTGTTGCCCAGCAGAATCCCAGCAGCAATGACGAGAATGCCAAGTAGAACAACAAATAGAGTCCTCGTAGTTTTTTTCATATATTTTTCCTTTTTAAAATTGAATTTATAATAGATGAGGAAACAGGTGAGTGAAAACTTGCCTGTTTCCTCTTGGTTTTATCAACTAATGTCCCTCAAAATCGTTTGATATTGCTCTTGAGTGATCTCGCCTCTGGCATATCTTTCTTCCAAAAAATGCCTTGCGTTATTGGGTTTACCATCTACTCGGAAACCGCCCGAGTTGAACAATCCTTTAACCACCAATACTGAGAAAATAATGAAGGCAACCCAAAAAAGGAGCATACCACCCATCATTCCAAATCCCATCATCATTCACCTACCTTTTCTCCAGTTCGGAGACTAAATTTTGATACTCTTCCCGCGAGATTTCACCTTTCGCGTAGCGTTCCCTGGCAATATCCAACGCGGAGGATGCAGCAGTGAAATTCACCCGTTTATAATCGCTTGTCCCTGCGCGTTTAAACAGCCAGGAGATCAGGATTATCCCCCCAATAATCAGGGCAAGGATAAGCAGAATGCCTATGATCATCCCGACCCAACCAAAACCACCGTACCATCGACAACACATATTGCACTTCATCCTTTCTTTTCACCTCAACAGGAGGTGTCAGTCATCGTTTACATGTACAGTTTAGCCTGTGAAAGTAAAGTGTTATTCAAGGGTTTGTAAAGCTTTGATGAAGAATTCGGAGATTCATTAGGTAGAGAATATGGCGGAACGCCGGTCAGCTATCTGCCCGGTCTGAATCACTATGCAGAGGAATTGAGAAAGAGAAAGTGCTTCCTCTGCCCTCACCTTTGCTTTCAGCCCAAATTCTGCCGTGATGAGCCTGAATGAGTGCTTTGGCGATGGTCAGACCAATGCCACTGCCGCCACTGGCTCGATTGCGGGACTTATCTGTACGGAAAAATCGGTTGAAAATGTAGGGGAGTTGCTCTGCCGAAATCCCAATCCCAGTATCCTTTACCGAGAAAACAGTTTCTGACTTTTCCTGATGGACGGCAAGGGTTACGGTTCCGCCATTGGATGAATATTGCAGCGCGTTTCCCACCAGGTTTGTCAATACCTGGATGATTCGGTCAGAATCAACCAGAATGTTGGGTATGCCGGGCTTCACATCAGCCAGCAACTGGATGTCCTTTTCACTGAACTGGTTGCTGAAATTATTCTGTATTTTTTCAATCAGTCCAGCAGGTGAGGTGAGTGCCAGTTCCAACTGCACCGCTCCAGATTCCACCCTACTTAATTCTTGCAGATCGTTCACCAAACGCTGCAAACGATCGATTTCTGCGTGGATCTGTTGAAAAGTTTCAGGAGAGGCGGGTAATACGCCGTCCATAACGCCTTCAAGGTAACCTTTGACGGCAGTGAGGGGTGTCCGTAATTCATGCGTGACATCTCCAATCAACTGCCGACGCATAGTCTCGACTTTTTCGAGTTTTTCAGCCATCTGATTAAAACTTAACGCGAGCTGGTCAAGTTCATCCACCTGACTGGCTTGCAAACCGCCAGGCAGCTTTAATCTTTCGGCGTACTCGCCTTCAGCGATACGGTGGCTTAGACTGGTCATTCGCAGCATGGGGGTAACAACCTGCCGGCTGATCAGGATGCTGGCAATTATTGCCGCAACCAATGACGCGAGTGTGGCATAACCGACGGCTTCATAGACGGCAACTGTATATTGAGAGAACAACTCGGCTTGCATCTCTTCATCGCTGCTCATGTTACTGCCATCCGCCATAATTGCATTCATGCTTGCCATATGACGTTCAAATGTAGCCGGTACAAACAGGCTTGCTGCTGTGATGAGCACCAAAATTCCGATAAAAACTACGAGCAGATAAGAGAATAACAATTTCCAGGCGAGGTGAGTGCGGATAAACTTTATCATGATGTCACTTACTTATCCTCAAATCGATAGCCGACTCCACGAACTGTTTCGATAATCGATTCGAGCCCCAGCTTTTGGCGAATATGACCGATATGAACATCCACTACCCGGGTATCTCCGAAATAGTTGTATCCCCAGATCTTTTCCAACAATTGTTCGCGGCTGAGCACCATGCTTTGATGCTGCGCGAGCGTGAGCAGAAGGTCGAATTCAATTGAAGTCAGGTCAATAATATTCTCTCCGACCCAAACACGCCTGGCGCCAATGTCAAAACGCAAATGCGGGAAAGCCAGTATGTTTGCCTCTCCTGCACTACCGGCTGGGTCTTGCAAACGTCTGAGGGCGGCTTTGATACGCGCAATCAATTCCCTCGGGCTGAAGGGTTTTGTCAGGTAGTCATCCGCGCCAACGGAAAGCCCGATAATTTTGTCTGTCTCCTCCGAGCGGGCTGTAAGGAGAATGACATAGACATTGGATTCCCGTCGGAGATTGGCAAGCACTGAAATCCCATCCATTTCGGGAAGCATCACATCCAAAACTATGACATCCGGCTTAAATGAACGAGCAGCAGCCAATCCCGCCTTGCCATCATACACTGACTGAAAATTGTAGCCTTCAGCCTTTAAATAGGCGCTTAATACGGCATGAATGGAAGGTTCGTCGTCGATAATTAGGATTTTGGCAGAAGGCATTATTTCCTTTTGGTGATTTCATCGATAGGTAATTTTATTGGAGAAACAGGGATCAGCAAGACTGCTGATCCCTGTTGTGCAGACCTGTAGATCCTTTACTCCCACATTTCTACGAAATCCCCATGCCAGGTGTGCAGAAAAACCTGACCACTAAAACCATTTACGCTGAGCATACCAGTATGTTTGCCATCTTTGAGGATATCAATGGTGTAATAGCCATAAAAAGGTTCAGCTTCATCGGCAACCTGAGAACCCGGATACTCCTTGTTCAGATATTCTTGCGCGATCCCGAGGGCATCTTCTGGTGTTATTGTCATTTCTGATGAACCGACAACGGTATTGTTAAAATATCCGCCCATCATGCCACGATTACCCATCATTCCACGGTTACCCATCATGCCGCAGTTGCCTGACGAACCAGAACCACAGGGTTGGCCACCGCCACTCATCATTCCGTATTTCAGGTTCCACATCATATTGGGACCATACTCCGGAAATACATTGAGGTTTGTGGGGTCAACCAGCAGTTCCATGGCACCGATGCCGGTACTTTTCTCAACGATCCGGGCATAAGCATTTTGGCTGAAGATCATGATTTCACTCAGTTCAAGGTCGGTGTTGTTCAAATCCTTCAAATAACCTTCAACAGCCTGCTTGGCTTGATCAATCGTCAGGGGGGTGACGTTGACGTTACTATTGTCGCATGAACCATAGCGGTCAAACCCGTCCATCATGGTAGAACAACCAGTTTCCGGGGTTCTTGGGTTGGTAAATGCAGGACCAGGGTAATTATCCATGGAAAACCGATTCCCAATCATGTTGGTCCGTCCAAGGAAGAACCCTGCTCCAAATATTAAGGCTGCCAAAACAATGGAGCTTATCACTGCTAGAACTATCCCCAATGTTTTATTCATATTCCCATCTCCTATATAGGCCAAAAGTTTGTTGGAGGAATTTCCAATCAATTTGCTTAACTTTGGTCTATGATTAAATTCTATTTAGCTTTTGTAAGAACAAGATATATTTGTGTAACCTTCCTCAAATCCCGATTTTCCAGGCGAATTTATATCAATGTAAAAAGGTCCTCTATGTATAGTAAACTAAGGAAAATGATAAATTTACAGGGAACCCCCCTGAGATGATCAATAAGGAGAATCATGAGCGAACATATCAACAACGCAAGCCAACGCAAAGAAGCGGTCAAGCAAATCATCCGCCTGCTGCATGAAGGCAGGACCGTTGAAGAACTGCAGGTTGAATACGGGCATATCATTGCCGGTGCAAGCGCGCAAGACATCGCCGCCGCCGAGCGTGAGGTAATTGCCGAAGGGCTTCCGGTCTCTGAAGTGCAAAAATTGTGCGACCTGCATGTGGCTGTCTTTCAGACAGGTTTGGAATCTGACCCTGCTCCCGAGAATAAACCTGGGCATCCTCTTTTCGATTTCCGGGTCGAGAACGAATTAATCGAACGCACACTTGAAGGCTTGGAAAGCTTGGTTCTGCAGTTTGGCGGCGGCGATTCGGCGGCCTTGCAGACGCTTCGTGAAAATTCAAAAAATCTTGACCTCATTCTTTGCCATTACGACAAAAAAGAGAATATGATCTTCCCGGTGCTTGAAAAATATGGCTTTGAAGGACCAAGCAAGGTCATGTGGGGCGTCGACAACGAGATCCGTGGAGCGATTCGCCAATTCACCGGCTTGCTGGAAACCGATCAGCCCCTTAGCATCACCCTGGAAAGTCGTTTCAACGAACTCTCCCGCAAAGCCAAGGATATGATCTATAAGGAAGAAAAAATCCTGATTCCTGAAGCACTTAGTCGTTTTAGTGCCGCCGATTGGCAGCAGATGGCTGACGAAGTCGCAGGCGTTGTGAACCAACCATCACTGCAAGAGATGAACGGGTTCTATAGCGCCGGGCACACCAGCGAAATTCCCTTGAAAACTGGAGCGCTCACAGCTGAACAGGTTGACCTGCTCTTGACAAACCTGCCGGTGGACGTCACATTTGTGGACGAGAACGACAAGGTCCGTTACTTTACGCAAGGTAAGGAACGCATCTTTACGCGCACAGCAGCAATCATTGGGCGAGACGTGCAAAATTGTCATCCACCCCAGAGTGTGCATGTGGTCCAAAAGATCGTTGAGGATTTCAAGGCCGGCACGCGTGATGTTGCTGAGTTTTGGATCCAGTCTGGCGGTGCCTTTATCCACATTCGCTACTTTGCTCTGCGCGATGATGCTGGAGCCTACAAGGGAGTGATTGAGGTCTCGCAAAACGTCACCCGAATTCGAGCGCTGGAAGGCGAAAAACGATTATTGGACTGAAAGTCAATAGTATTGAAGAAAAAAGACCCTAACAGCTTTGGAAGGGTCTTTATTTTTTCTCTCAATGAGATGATGAATTACTTCGTTTCAGTTCAGCCATAACCTTGCCAAATTGCTGGAGGATATCCGATGGCAGGGTGGCGGCAGGGTGACCGACAGCTTCAAGCGCAAGTTCGGCAGCCCGGGCGTGCAGCCAGACCGCAAGTGTAGCGGCATCGAAAGGCACAAGTCCTTGCGCGAGCAATCCAACTAATAAACCAGCCAAAACATCGCCGGAACCGCCATGGGCTAAAACTGAGTTGGCAAATGGCAAAACCCGGCAATCGCCTTGAGCACTGGTAATGATGGTGTTCGCACCTTTCAGGATCAGTGTCTGGTTCCACTCTTGCGCGTAGGCTTTGGCAAACTCCTGGCGATTAGCATGAATTTCATTCAACGGCAAGCCCGTCAGGCGAGAAAACTCCATCTCGTGTGGGGTCAAAACGGTTTGGTTTGGCAGCAGGATGTGCCAATCGGACTGCCGGCTAAGGATGTTGAGCGCTTCAGCATCGATCACCAGTGGGGTGTTGGGAAAATTTTTACACAGGTGTTCCAGCAAGCCGAGCAGGAAAACTTGCACACCCTCTGTCTGGTCCAAGCCTGGACCGATCAGGATGGAATCTCTTCCAGCCAGCAATTCCGGGATACGCGAGAGAGCTTCATTTGCAATCGCACCTTCATGATCAAGCAGAGTCAGCCAGATTGCTTCAGGAATGCTCGCAGCCAGTGGAGCGTGGATGATCTCAGGGATCGCCCCAAAAACCAACCCAGCGCCACTACGCAATGCAGCCTGGATAGCCAGACCAGCTGCCCCAGTGTATTTGCGCGAGCCAGCTATAACAAGTGCCCTTCCGAAGGTGCCTTTATGTGAATCGTCCGGGCGGGCAGGCATCAGGGAGCGGGCTAATTTGGAGGTTATTGGTGCACAGAAACTGGTTTTCATAATGATTAATTGTACCAGTGGGGTTAGTGAAGATAAGGATGTGACTCAGGTGAGCGGTGAAACCTCGATGACGCAAAATGGGTTTCCGTCCAGATCTTCCATCACTACATAATCTGCGTCTTCCTCGTAATTCCAATCTTTTAGTGTGGCTCCCAGGCTGATCAGGCGTTGCACTTCGCTAACATAGTCAGTTGTGAAAAGGTCCATGTGGTGTCGGCGTGGATGCGGGCTGGTGACCCGGTTAAGAGAGAGTTGAAAGCCATTTCCGTCACGTGGAATCAGTATGGCGAAATCAGTTTCCGGTGGAAATTTGGGTATGTAATCCAAAGCCTGGCACCAAAACTCAACAGCCCGGTCAATCTCAATTACGCCCCAGACAATCGCTCCAATTTTCAGCATACTGATCTCCACATCAAGATCACATAATTGTAGCATTTCAGCGAATACCCCAGTCTAAAAGCCAAGTTTGCAGTTAAGATAGTAACTGACAAAGGAGCTTTATGAACCTACTCGCACAAGAATCTGTTTTTAGACTCACCGGTTTGGTTGGAGTAATTTTGGGCCTGATCGGGGTTATCGTGCCCAGCCTGGTGTACCGTGGAACCCGAGGAGAAAAGTATTCCTTTCTGAATCACTACATTTCGGAACTGGGGGAAATAGGGGTGTCGCGCCTTGCCTGGTTGTTCAACCTGGCGTTGATTTTAAGCGGTATTTGCATAGTGATCGCCTTTGTGTGCCTGGGCTTGGTTTTACCTGGTTTTTGGGCGAAGGCAGGCTTGGTTCTGGGAGTGATTACCGGTGTGGCGCTGAGCATGGTTGGGGTCTTTCCGATGAACAAGATGGAATACCACGGTAAAGCTGCCATAGCTTACTTTAGGGGTGGATTAATGATGGTCTTGTTTTTCTCGTTTGCCATGATACTGCAAAGAGGGGAAAACCCGGTGGTTCCGCGCGCATTGGGTTTGGTGGGGATGATTCCGGTGTTAGCTTTTGGTGTCTTCCTGTGGTTGATGTGGTCGGTGCGGAAAGAGTCACGTCTCGCTCTTGACACTACTGATTTTGAACGACCAAAGGTATGGAAGTTCGCTGTATCGGAATGGGCGATTTACTTTTCCTTTGTCCTTTGGATTTCGGTGGTTGCTTTGGCGTTATAACCACGCAACAGCAAAACCGAGGAATGAAACAATGACCACCGCCCTGCTTCTTAAGGCAGTTTGCATCATAGTGTTGCCAGGTTAACGAATTGCTATCATCTTTCGTATTAGTTTAAGGTAATTGCATTTTTCGCAGAACCGATTATGAATGGTCGGTGCCAGATCCAAACAACAATTGGTGTGCTTTCATTTTCCTGTTGCCGCGAATACTTACCAAAAACAAAGTTACCATCACAAGGCTTAAGGCAGTTAACACAACCCACAATATGGTGGAGTTTCCAAGATTTTCAAGGGCAGCAGCAATAGCAGGGACTCCCACCGCAAGGCCAAGACTGTTGGCAAACTGGACGGTTCCGTAATATTTGCTGTACTTTTCCTTGCCGAAGAAATAGTTAGTCAACCATGTGACGGACACCGTGCCAATGGCAAGACCGATCCCAATGGAAATTAGCATCAGGATCAAAAGAGATGTTTTTTCAATAAACATCATCAAAACAAGTGTCAGAGACATCAACAATCCCGAGACCAGAGTCGCATTCTTAGCACCAAGACGATCATAAAGAATTCCGAGAATGATTTTTCCGAATACCATTGAAGCTGCATAAGCTGAGGCAACGAAAGATATTCGACTGACAGAGAAGTTGAGGTCTTTCATGTAGTTTGGCAAATTTGCCAAAACGCCTCCTCCTGTTAACCCTGCCAAAGAGGCAGCAAACAGGAAAGCCCAAAACCAGGGATATGTTCTGGTTCTTCGGTTTTCATTCACAATTAATGGAACGATGGGTATTTGTTTGGTTTGGAG
The DNA here is from genome assembly GCA_038562515.1 of Anaerolineaceae bacterium. Taxonomy (GTDB): domain Bacteria; phylum Chloroflexota; class Anaerolineae; order Anaerolineales; family Anaerolineaceae; genus Mesolinea. The sequence goes on along the minus strand of JBCFBG010000004.1, from coordinate 32,760 downwards.
TTCCTCCTTGGTCAGTTGTGTGACCAGGATGGCGCAGGGGAGGGTGATTGCAAGGATGACGATGGCAATGAGACCATAGCCAACTTGCCAGTCATTGTTGTTAATGATTGTGTTGATGATCGGGTTAAGAATCATCGGACCCAACCCGCTGCCTGCTAATGCTGTGCTCAACGCGAAACCTGTTTTTGTGGTGAAGTGCCGTGTGATGATTATGGAGACGGGGATAATTGAGATTCCACCATAAGAGATGCCAATCAAAAGAGCGAGAGCGTAAAAATGGTAGACACTTTGTGCCGCTTTCATTCCAAAGAAGCACAAACCCATGGCAATGATGCCAACGATCATGGGTGTTTGGAGTGGTTTTTTGGCGTAAAAGAACCCCCAAAACAAGGAAGCAGCCATACCTGATAGGGCTGTAATGGTACCTGTCAGGGCGAAGGAGGTGCGGCTAACTCCCAGATCCAGTGAGACAACCGGGTAAAAGATGCTCAATACCACGTTGACAATCCCCATCGTAGTTGCCATAATTAACACACAACAAAATAGTATGACAATATCTTTGATGGTGAGGGGGCGTTTTTCCATAAGTTGTGTTGTAGGCCTTGTTAACTGAATTCTGATTGTATAACACTTTTAGCCTGAAAAGCATCGAAAGCCCACAAACCATTAAAAAAGCAGTTGGACGTTCGTCCAACTGCTTTTTGAAAAAACACAGAAAGGGTTTATTTCACTGAAATCTGTGTATAAACCGGGGTGATGTTGCCATCTGTATCTGCCACAAGGAAGCCTACCAGGTAGGTGCCGCTGGGTAGATACTGGGTGCCCCATTCAATGGTGCTCCCACTGAAAGTGATGGTGTCACCTGCGTCAGAGGAGATACCCTTGACGGATCCATCGGCGTTGAGGTCCATCCAACGGCGGCTGACGGTAAACGTATCTCCAATATTTGGGGTGGTCTCGTAGGGGGCGCCAGCTGAAGTGCCGCCGGTAAAGGTTAAGACCTTGAACATCTTCCCGTCCCGGAAGAGCAGTTGGGCTGAACGAGTTTCACCTGTGCTCGTAAAAGTGTAGGTACCATCAACATAATAAACTGCTTCAGCAGCGTTGCGTCCAAAACTTTGTGGGTTGAAGAGTGCCAGGACTTCCTGGCTGCCATCGGTGATGGTGTAAAGGATGGGTTCAAAATCAAAATTGAGCCGGAACTGCTCGGCATTTGGCCAAATCGGATAGTAAACACCAGATTCCTGCCCCGTTTGTGAACTTTCCAGGTAATCTGTATCGGCAACATAAATGCTATTCGATTCCTCATCCAACAAACCTGTGAAGAAGTAGATGTACCCGATGTTTTGACCAGTGATGACCGTGCTGAGTTTAACTGAATCACCGGGTGCCACAAAGTTGGCAGACGCTTCGATCGATCCAACCTGGATATTCCCCATACCCGGAATCTGACTGGCGCGTGAAACCGAAACTGGCTCCAAGGCAGTTGCCTGGAAATTTCGACCCGAATAATGATAGCCAAGGAAGTCATCCCAGAGAGAGGAACGGCTGAAACTGTCAGCGATTACCGTATAAGAAGCCATTCCGGTTGCGGCTGATGAATACAGCTGGGAATTAGGGTAATAGATGGCGATACCGGTCGAACCCGGTTTGGCGGGGCCATGTTTCTCAGCAACGATGACGTTGTTCATACCAGCGATCACGTTTTCTGCGGCAGTGCGAACATTGGCGTCATTGGTGTTCTTGTAAATCAGTTGAACAAAATTACCCAGATCGATGAAAGAAGGTGGGACGTTGCTGCCAAAAATGGAGGTGTAAGATTGGGCGTAGCCGCGTGCCTGGGCGACGACGCGTTGATCCATGCGTTGAAGTTGGTAGGCGAATTGATTCAAGCTGTCCAGCAAACCCTGGAAATTCTCGAGATTGACAGCCGTCAGGGTAATGTTTTGTTCCAACTGCTGGGAGAGTTGTTCGGCGCTCATTCGGTTGACGAACCAACCGCCACCGCTGGAGTTTTGCGCCAAAAAGTCAGCCCGAGCCTGGTCATCCACCACGCGCTGGTCCTGGCTGATGTAAGTATCAACGATATTGGTTGCCAGTTCTTCGGTGGAAAGATCGGGGTTATAGACCATCAGGCTAAGGAAAGCTGAATAAGCCCAGCCCAAACCTGGCTCTGTTTCTTCAGACGCGACAGCAAATTTGGAGTAGGGGGCAAGGGCGGAATAAACTTCCATCTGGCTCATCAAACAGGCATCCATGCCGATCAACTCAAATTTGTCGATGTTTGTATTCGACTGGATTCGGCTGAGCGCATCTTCGATCTCATTCAAGTAAAGAATATCGTCTTTGAGAGCTGAGGTCAGTGGAGCGTTCGAACTATTGTCCTTCTGAGCTGGTGAGGGGTCAGACCAACCGCCAGGCCAACCCATGCCATGGTCAGACATAATCAAAATGTGATTGTCAGCTGGATAGGTGCTGGATGCCCAGGAGACAAAGTCTACCAGGGTGTCTGAATCGCCCATATTGACCTCCCCAATATCGTCAATTAAATCAGATCCGATACTATTGAGGTTGTCATCATAAGTGACCAGGTAACGACGGGTAGAAGACCAGTCGCCGTCGCCGTTATAGCCACCGCGGAAACGATCCATCTGGCTGACGATCATGACCTGGTCTGTTGAGCCAATCATTTCGGCTTCGTTCAGGTCGATCATGATATCGCGTTCCAGAGCGCTATCATCGGCATTTTGGTAGAGCATGACCAACCAGGTTTTACCAGAGTTATTCGAAGGCATAGCTGTGGGCCAGGGTGTCGCAATTGGTGAAAAAGGTTGGATAACAGTGTCGTCCGGTGTGGGTTGTTGAGGGACAAAAGCATCAACCTGACCTGGTTGGGAAACAGAAGGTTGGTCTTGATCCAATTGGGGCAAAATCGAGCCACTGCCAGAACACATGCGGAAGAGGAAGAAGATAACCAGAAGCAGTAGGATGATGCCTACGATACTTCCGCACCCCCCACGCTTGCCAGACGTCCCGGAACCCAGACCGCCCAAGAGGCTGCCCAGACCACCAGCAAGACCACCCAGCCCTCCGCTGCCATAAGAACCACCACCCGAGGATGGAGAGCTTCCGCTCCAACCGCTGTCGCTGCTACCGCTGCCAGAACCAGTGGGGGGCGTCATACCAATCCCGCCGCTGCCAGAGGAAGTGGGGCGGGGTGGTGTTTGCCGACGAACTGGTCGGGATGCCTGACCGGTTGGCTGCGAACCTTTACGTCTGCGTTGTGCATTTACTTCGGGAATGTCATTGGACATAAAAACCCTCCATTTCTTTGATGAAAATATGGACCAATAAATACAAGATTCTATACAAGATTTTAATCCATTTTGAAATTATCGTGGTTTTGCGTAATGTGTGGAGTACAAGGGTTGCTCTATGATCCCGAGCCAGGATTGTTAATGACGGGTAAGAGGGAATGGTCAGGAATGGGTGTGTTCATGAAATTCTTCAGCTTCGTGTTTATGGGCGTGAAAATGAGTGTGAGCATAGGTCTCAGAGACCTCCCTTGCTCCCTGGGCTGTCATATGGATGACAATGTGCTGGTGGGTGTGCTCATGTGTGTGTTGAACGCCAATCGTATCGTTGATCAGAAGCCAGGTGGCAAGGCTCATCAGAATCAAACCCAGCCAGAAGCTGATGTTGGGTTTTCCGGGAAATAACAATAACGAAAACGCGACACCAATAAAGGGCGCAAAAGCATAATAGGCGCTTACCTTGGCAGCCCCCAGGTCTTTTTGGGCTTTTATGTAAAAATTGATGCTCAAGCCATAGGCAACGAAACCGAGAGCCAATGTGACCGGGATCATCCACAGCTGTGGGAAAGTTTCCCGGGTGGCTATAGCCAGGACAAATGAGCCAAACCCGGATCCAAACCCTTTCATAATGACAATGTCGGAACTGCTGCGGTTTGAAAGCCGTCTGGTGAAGTTGTTTTCAAGCCCCCAGGCCAAGCTTGCTCCCAGTACGAGTAGCGATCCAGTAGAAAAACGGAAGGCTGCGCTGGTATCCAACGAGAGTAAAACACTTGCTGCCGTGACAAAGATAATGGCTGTCCAAAGTTTGGGAGAGATGTTCTCTTTAAAAATAATCAACGCTATCAGGGAGGTACCGACGATCTCGAAATTGTTGAGAAGCGAAGCATTGGCTGCCGCAGTGCTGCGTAAACCGAACATCGACAAAGCAGGAGCGAGGATGTCAAGCAGGATCATCCCGATGATGAAGGGGCGTTCTTCCTGAGAAATCGGAGCGATCTTTTTTTTGGTAGAGCGATTGCTGCCAAGCCATATAAGCAGCATGCCCAATCCCGCGCC
>JBCFBG010000004.1:24975-28290 GCA_038562515.1 Anaerolineaceae bacterium | reverse complement strand
CAAATTTCGTGACTGTGGCAGTGCCATTTTTCTCACCACTGTTCCAGTTGATCACTACGCCTTCAGCGAGCGGTTGAACGTTTGAGACACTCTGCACAAATGGAAACCAATTGGGCCATTGCGCTGCATCGGTCAGGACTGCCCAGGCGTTCTGGCTTGGGGAATCGATTTCGACTTCTCTTTCAAATTTTGACATATTTACTCCTTTTGTTGATAAACCTAATTGTTGATGATGCTATTCGTCAGTATGACCTACGATATACGACTAATTATAAACTTTTTGCCCATTGCATTTTTTGTTGTCGAAACCTTGGCACTTTTCTCTTTATCTCTTACTATTTCGGTAAAATTCCAAGTTTGACTGGCTTATGGCTCCTGCTGGGGGAAGTTCATAAAGCGGGATACATCAATCATCGAACTGCTGCCGCTGGTCATGACCTGTGGCAAAATGCCATTCCACTTCGTCAGGAAGAGATATTGTAGGTATTCATCCGTCAAGGCACCAGTGTCCGCGAGCGCTTTCTGGGCGTCTGCCTGACCTCTGGCCTGCGCGATCACAGTTTGGGCATCGATCTCTGCTTGAGCAAGTTTTTGCTTGGAGGTTTCCACCTGCTGTTGTACCACCTGCTTTGCTTCGATTGCGTTCTGATACTCTTCTGAAAAATCGAAGTTGACGATGTTGAAGTTTTCAACGACGATGAAGTAGGGTTCCAATTGTTTAGTTAGCTCTACTTCCGACTCAAGACGGACTTCGTCACGTTTGGTGATCAGTTCCTCGGCAGAAAACTTGGCTGTCACAGCTTTGAAGGTGTTTTGAATTGCTGGCGCGACGATGATCTCAGTATAATTCGCACCTACATTCTGATAAACCTCTTTTGCGTGAGCGCCATCCAGGTGATAGTTGACCGCGATCAGCGATGTAACCACCTGCAGGTTCTCAGACATGGCTGTAGCCTGAACTTCATCCTTTTGTGTGCGGACACTGAGCATAACTGCTTTTTCGACAAAAGGAATTTTGACATTGATACCAGAATAGGCAACGCGATTGACCGCGCCAAAACGTGTCACTACACCGATGTTGCCTGCCGGGACTTCATAGAAAGCGGAAGTGAGAAGGATAAACAAAGCCAGGGCAATGATCAAACCAATGAATAGCTTTGTTCCTCCTTTAAAACCTTTAAAACGAGTGTTTCCTGATGCATTTGTAGTTGTAAAGTTACCATCAAACATAGTTCACCTCTTTCCACCTTATTAGAACAGAAAATTGACAATACAACCATAGATAATATTGGGTTTATAGGCTTTGAGAAAGGCATATCACAAAAGCGGAACGGGCAATATGCAATTTCTCAACCATTTCTATGCTTTGCTTGATAAAATGACCCAAGTGGAAAAAATCATCGAGAACGAAACTACAACCTTAGAGATAGCCAGCCCTGCACCAGTCGCAAAGACTGAGGAAGATCAATTCAACTTCCGATACGTCGGTTCCATCGCGCTTGCCCATGGCGTGCATGACCTTTACTCCAACTTTATGTTGCCGCTGCTGCCAATATTGATTCAAAAATTCGGTCTCAGTTACATGGGTGGGGGTTCTTTGACCTTGCTCTACTCTTTGCCATCACTTTTACAGCCGGTCATCGGTTCGATAGCAGATCGACGGAACCTGAGAATTATGGTTAGCCTGGCACCTTTTGTTACCGGATTGATCATGAGTTCTCTCGGGTTAAGTACATCCCCTGCGATGATGATGGCGATGTTGGTTATCGCTGGCTTGAGTTCAGCCTCGTTGCACGCAATTGGTCCGGCATTAAACAGTAAACATGCTGGTAAAAAACTGGGCAGGGGAATGAGCTTTTGGGTCAATGCCGGCACATTGGGTTCTGCGCTTGGCACGCTCATTTTAGTTTCAGCATACAATCTGCTTGGGCTGTCGGGATTGCCCATCCTGGCAATTCTTGGCGCAGTGGTTTCAGTGGTGGTCTGGCGGGGGTTGAAAGATGTCAACACTTGCACAAGTGTGATCAAGAGGCAAAAAAGTGTTCCCAAAGATTGGAACAAGATTCTGAAAATTATGGTGCCAGTGCTTTTCATTGTCGTTACCAGGGCAATGATGACCGCTTCTCTCTCAACTTTTTTCCCAGCGTTCTTGCTTGAGAGAGGTGCGAGTACATGGTTATCAGGTGCTGGAATGACCTTGATTTTTAGTGCAGGTGTGCTTGGGTCGTACACCGTGGGCAGTTTGAGCGATAGATTTAACCGGATCAAAATTCTGGGAATCATAACCATTGTGCTGTTTATCCTCATGGTCATTTTCCCGCGAGTCAACGGCTGGGCGCAGATACCAATGCTGTTATTGCTCGGTTTTTTTGAAATTGCCGCCTTGCCGGTTTTGATGGCGCTGGTTCAGGAAGGGTTTATGGAGGAAAGAGCCTTTATCAACGGTTTATTCCTGTCCATGAACTTTGTAGGCAATTCCCTGGCAGTTCCCCTGGTGGGTCGCCTGGCTGATTTGTATAATTTCCAGACTTCTTTCCAGATTGCAGCCTACATTTTGCCTTTTGGTTTGCTCGGGATGGCCTGGATTTACCGGTTTAATAAGAAAAGCCGGCTTGCTTAGATCCGGCTGTCGGAAATAGTGGACAAAAAAGGATGGTTTTGCTATAATCTTGAAACTCTGGGGCGCTTAGCTCAGCTGGTTAGAGCGCACGGTTCACATCCGTGAGGTTCGGAGGTTCGAGTCCTCTAGCGCCCACTTTTTATTTAAACTCACCTTGTAGGCCGGATTCTGAATTTGAATCCGGCAAACTCCAAAAAACCCAATCCCAACATTGTTAGCAATGTTTTATCCCACCAAAAGCCGGGTTGAACCGCGCAACCCGGTCTCCAGATTTTAACTCACCTTGAAGGCCGGATTCTGAATTTGAATCCGGCAAACCCCAAAAAACCCAATCCCAACATCATGAGCAAGGTTGCATGCGTCCAAAAGCCGGGTTGAACCGCGCAACCCGGCCTACAGGCTAAACGCTGTTCATATATGTAGGCCGAGATTGGATGGGCGGTGGTAGGTTGGTGATTAAACATTTCCACCCTATCCAATCCGGCAGCAACTGATTTTCTGAAATCAGAGGTTATTCTGATTCCAACGCAAAGTTCCTTCGCTGACGCCTAGGAGGACAAATTCGATTTGAAAAAACGGGCATAAAACCTTGCTCTCCCAAGATTCAAAAACACTGGCATAATAAAGCTATGCTACCTGACTATCGCGTGCGGCAGCGCGAGTATCTGCTGGAAATCTCCCGGGCACTGACCGAG
>JBCFBG010000004.1:9057-24875 GCA_038562515.1 Anaerolineaceae bacterium | reverse complement strand
AACGGGCATAAAACCTTGCTCTCCCAAGATTCAAAAACACTGGCATAATAAAGCTATGCTACCTGACTATCGCGTGCGGCAGCGCGAGTATCTGCTGGAAATCTCCCGGGCACTGACCGAGGAATTGGACCTGAACACCCTGCTTGGGCGCATTCTGCAAATTTCGATTGAAATGCTCAGCGGTCATTCCGGTTTTATTGCATTAGCAGAAGAAAACCGGGGCTGGCACCTGGCGGTCTCCAAGGGCATACCGACTGCCTTGTCCGAGTACCTTGAGAATTGGCTTGGTGCCCTGCCAGAAGACCTGACAGATGACAGCCAGTACATTCCCGAAATCAACAAGATGCTCAGCGATATCAGCATGGGCATGATCACAGGTGTGGGCTTGCCCTTGCTGGTTCAGCGCAAACCGATCGGACAAATTTTTGTGTTCCGCAATTACCGGGGTGTTTTTACTGCCAATGACCATGTAATTCTCAATAATTTTGCCAACCAAGCTGCCATTGCGGTGCGTAATGCCCGCCTTTATAACCAGGTGCGCGATCAAAACATGCGCATTTCTGCCTTGTTGGCTTCTGTGGCAGATGGCATTTTGATCCTCAGTCCGGACCTGCAAATCCAAAGCGCTAACAAGGCTTTTACCAGGCTGATCAACAGTCCATTAGCATCACTGGTTGGCGAAAAATATGTTGAAGTAGTGCAATGGCAGGGTGAGCCAGTTGGTCTTAGGATTGCAGACCTGTCCCAATCCGGCTGGCAAGATTACGAACCAGGGGAAATGTTTCTGGAAGGCGATTTAATCCGAAAGGGCGGGCTGGAACCAATTCCCGTTGCTATCACCTACGCCCCGCTCTTCTCCAGGGCTGGGGAACTGTTGAATGTGATCGCCTCCGTCCGCGACATCACCCGCTATCGTGAAGCCGAAGAGATGAAAGCTGGCTTTGTCTCAGCAATTAGCCATGAATTGCGCACGCCGCTGGCGCTGATTAAAGGTTATGCCAGCACACTCCGAAGGGACGATGTGAAATGGGACGCAGAAATGGTGCAAGAGAGCTTGCAGGTGATTGAGGAAGAGGCAGACCATCTTGCTGCGATGGTCGATGATCTGCTTGACGCGACAAAACTGCAATCGGGAAACGTCATCCTAAAGAAATCCCAGGTGGATATCCCCAGCCTGGTTCAGGCACAGATCAAGCGTTTTGCACCCGAGACTGCGAATCATGAAATAAAAGCAGAAATGAGCCATGATTTTCCGGTAATAGTTGCGGATGAGGAAAGAATCAGGCAATTGTTCACCAATCTCATTGCCAATGCTCTGAAGTATAGTGCCAGCGGTCAGGTGTTAATCACTGGGAAGGGGCTTGGAGATAAGGTAATGGTTTGTATCAGCGACCATGGAAAAGGCTTCGACCCCAAGGATATTCCCTTTGTATTTGACCGTTTCTATCGCTCTGAAAAAGACGCAAAATCTACCAAGGGAACCGGATTGGGTTTGTATTTATGCAAATCGATCGTCTTGGCTCATGGTGGGCGCATCTGGATCGATGAGGATTATAAAGAAGGCGCCAGGGTCTGTTTTACCTTGCCAGTAGATTGAAATCTGATGATGGCTGGACATTATGTAGATTTCCCAAATTCCAACTGGTTTTCCCTGGCAGGTTGGGATGTTTTGGTCTTGGAAGAAACAGGCTCAACCAATAGCGATGCCAAAGCTTTGTCAGCGAAGATTGCTGGTGAGTTTGTGGTCTGGGCGAAGCACCAAACCGCAGGACGAGGACGGGAGGACCGCCAATGGCAAGCCGCTGAGGGCAGTTCGCTAACTTTCACCGCAGTCTTTCGTCCGAATGAAAAAGAGAAAGAGTTCATCAATCAGTTCACCGCTTTGGGTGCACTTGCCTTGACGGACACCCTGAGCAGAGAATGTTCACTTGAGGCAGAAATCAAGTGGCCAAACGATGTATTGATTCAGGAGAAAAAAGTTAGCGGAATACTAACGGAAATATCCTGGTCTGGTTCAAGCGTTGAATCGATCAGTGTGGGGATAGGGGTCAATTTGAAGCATGAGGCTTACGCCAACACCGACAACCTCCGTTTCCCCGCAACCAGTCTCGAGGAAGAAGGCATGAGGATCGATTCAGCACAAAACTTGCTTGAAAAGATGCTCACTTCATTGAACCAGCGCAGGCAACAAGTTGGTACTGCACAATTCCTGGAAGACTGGAACCAAAAATTGGCATTCAAAGATCGGTTCATGCCCATAAAACAGTACCAGGGCAAAACGGAGATGCTTTGCCCTGGTTCGATCAACCCTGATGGTTCACTCAATGCTCGCGATCAGGCTGGTAAATGGCGAGTGGTTTATTCTGCCGAATTCTCACCATCATCTTCAATTTCATCATCAAGCTCTGAGGATGCTTCGTCTTCCTGAATTTCTACTTCACTTGCTTCAGTTTGGATCACCGGATTTTCCTCAGACTCTTCGGCCAAGGCTTGTTCACGGGCTTTCATTGCGCTTTCAACTTCCTCAGCTGAAATTCTAACCATGGCAGCCAGGCTGTCACCTTCGTCGATATCCATTACTCTGACACCCTGGGTGGCGCGACCCTGAATGGAGATATCCGAGACCTTGGTCCGCAGGACAATGCCAGAGCGAGTGATGGTGGTGATATCCTCTTCTTCCAAAACAACCATTGCCTCGGCAATGTCACCGATTTCGGGACGGGCTTCCTGGCTAATGGTGGTCACACCAAGTGTGCCGCGAGATTTTGCCAGATATTCCTCCAATGGCGTTCTTTTGCCCTGACCTTTATCAGTAATGATCAGTAGGTAGCCGTTAGGTTCAACCACATCCATCGAAACAAGGCGATCGTCTCCGCGCAGGCGGATGCCAGTGACGCCCATAGTCGTGCGTCCGGTTGGACGGACTTCAGATTCACTGAAGCGTAAGGCTTTACCCTGTCGGGTCACCATCAAGAGATCATCTTTGCTGCTGGTCATGCGTACCCAGCCTAACTCATCGCCGTCGTTCAAACGAATGGCGATCAAGCCCGAAGGGCGCACATTTTCGAAATCAGACATCGGCACGCGTTTTATTCGACCGAGGCTGGTTGCCATGGAAAAATATTTTGCCTGCCTAAAGTTTTCCACCGGCAATACGGCAGTAACGGTTTCTTCGGGTTCAAGATTGATGATGTTTACAAGTGGGATTCCGCGCCCCTGCCGGCTCTCCTCGGGTAATTCGAAAACGCGGTCAGAATATACTTTGCCTTTGTTAGTAAAGAAAAGGATGGTATCAAGCGTGTTGGCTCGTAGGAAGAAATTTACTTCATCTTCCCCGCGCATGCTCTGACCGATGACCCCACGCCCACCTCTTCCCTGGCGTCGGTATGCGTCGTCGGAGACCCGTTTGATGTAGCCACGGTTGGTGATCGAGATGAAAACTGGCTCGTCCTGGACCAGTGATTCATTAGAAAGGTCCATTTCCGTATCAGGCGCGAGCCGTGTGCGGCGAACATCCCCATATTTATCAGCAACTTCGTTGAGATCTGTTCTGATGATTTCAAGGATTTTGTGAGGATTGGCTAAGATATCATCTAATTCCTTGATGAGCTCCATCAACTGTTTGTGTTCATCTTCAATTTTTTGACGTTCCAGAGCCGCGAGTCGGCGCAGTTGCATGTCCAAAATTGCCTGGGCTTGAACATCGGTCAGCTCAAAACGTTCAATTAGACGGGTCTTGGCAACTTCCGCGTCTGCAGATTCACGGATAGTTTTAATGACAGCGTCCAAATTGGCGATTGCGATCAGCAAACCATCCAGAACATGAGCGCGTCTTTTTGCCTTGTCCAGTTCAAACAGCGTGCGGCGGGTGATGACAACCTGGCGGTGTTCCAGGTAGAGCTGCAAAGCCCGTTTCAGGGTTAGCATGCGCGGTTCCTGGTTGACCAATGCCAACAATTGGACTGCAAATGTAGACTGCAATGGAGTGTATTTATAGAGCTGGTTCAGAACCTTCTTGGGCTGTGTCCCGCGTTTCAATTCGATCATGATGCGCATGCCATCCCGATCTGATTCATCGCGCATGTCCGAGATAGAATCGATTTTACCTTCACGATGTAGTTCTGCAATGCGCTCGATCAGACTGGTTTTGTTAAGCTGATAGGGGATTTCGTTAATGATGATGGCATAGCGACCTTCACGAATTTCCTCGATGGTGGCTTTACCGCGCATCATCAGGTGCCCTCGACCGGTGCTGTATGCCTGGCGGATGCCCTCGCGACCAACGATGGTGCCGCCAGTGGGAAAGTCTGGTCCGGGTATGAGCTCCATCAACTCTTCGACGCTTACTTCATCGATATCGTCATAGCGATCGATCAACATATTCAGAGCACTCACCAATTCGCGCAGGTTGTGTGGAGGGATATTGGTTGCCATACCAACTGCAATACCGTTCGAGCCATTCATCAGCAGGGTTGGAACACGGGCGGGCAGGACCTCAGGTTCTTTCAAAGAGCCATCAAAATTGTCGATGAAATCAACAGTGTCTTTATCCAGATCAGCCACGAGTTCGTCAGAAATCTTTGCCAGGCGAGCTTCGGTATAACGCATCGCTGCCGGGGAATCTCCATCGACGGAACCAAAGTTGCCCTGACCCTGAATCAACATGTAGCGCATCGAAAAGTCTTGCGCCATGCGCGCCATCGAGTCGTAAACAGCAGAATCGCCATGAGGGTGATACTTACCCAAAACCTCACCAACGATACGGGCAGATTTCTTATAGGGGGTGTTCGCGCGGATACCCATGTCATTCATCGCATAAAGGATACGGCGGTGGACGGGTTTAAGTCCGTCGCGCACATCTGGCAGAGCACGAGCAACGATCACACTCATGGCATAATCGAGGTATGCTGTTCGCATTTGGTTGTCAATGCCGACCGTTTTTAGACCTGGTTCGGGCATTGCTATTTGGGGCGTTTCAGTGTTTTCAGGGGTTTCGTTTTGTTCAGACATAGTTTCTTTCAGCCAAAAAAACGGCGATTTTTCAATTTTTTACAACCTTATCATTATAACAGAAAAAGGGTCTTTTTACAAAAAATCGTATCTGAGGCAAAAAAAGCGGGGAAAATTAAGATTTATTGTTAACAATTCGTTTTGGTTGCAAAAAAGAGCAATTTCCAACTCAAACCAATTTTGTTGCCAACCTAAATGAAAAAAACGCCCGGCTTTAAGAGCCGGGCGTTAATAAATCGAAGCGGCAAAATCAATAACAACCTGGCAAGCGATTGAATGAAAGGAAGCACCACCAGGATGCTGGCATAAAGGTCAGAACCAACCCTATGACGATCAGGATGAACAGCAAGATCACCAGGAAATTCAGGTACCAGGGTTTCTTGTTGTTTCTTGTAGGGGTAGGCTCTGGTGCCAGAGGACGTCGCGGGGTGGGTGCTGCAACATTTTGGTAAACTGGCTCCTGCTTGGGCTGAATGGGTTCGGGCTGAGGTGCAGGAGCACCATATGTAGGTGTATAGGCTGCAGCCTGTTGGGCATTTTCCCACTCGAAGCTCATCACAGTGTTTTCAGCCAGGGTCACGAGATCGCCATGGGAGAGACGTTTGGGAGCGCTCAGGCGAACACCATTGAGGAAGGTTCCATTGGTAGAGCCAAGGTCTTCAATATACACACCGTCGGGTTTGACAATAAAACGTGCGTGCCGGCGTGAGATCTCAGCATCGGGCACAGGGATGTCATTGCCCAGGTCACGACCCATGCTCACCTCAGTCTTGTCCAGGTAATAACTTGAGCCTGGAATTGGACCAGAACGCATTACGATTTGGGGTTTTGTTTCAGCCATGGTAACTCCTGGTATCTAATCACTTGTTGTTTCAGTAAGTGTACTGATTTTTTCTCGTTATGTCAATTTTACCGCAGGCTGTTGATTTGACATGCGTGTATATAACACCACTTCTAGCCCTATGGAAACACATTAAACGAAATCCATGTAGGGCGAGATTGGAAGAACCGTAAACCTGGGATTGAGGTGACCTTTGTGTACTTCCAATCCGCCAGGATAAGATCGAAAACGGCGGATTGGGGGCATTGGGGTATTCGTTTGTCACGATACCTGTGGTGCCCCCAATCACGCCCTACCAGAAGCCACCCAGCACGATTAAAGTTCTTAATGTAAACTTATTCGGTTATGAAAAACTCTTTCTTTCTTGCCATAGGTTTTATGTCACTCGGTTTAGGCATGTTGGGCATGTTCCTGCCTGTTCTTCCGACCACTCCCTTCTTACTTCTAGCGAGCGCCCTGTTTCTGCGCGGCTCTGATAAATGGGCAAACTGGCTTTACAACCACAAAATCTTTGGCACACCGGTGCGGAATTACGTGGAACATAAATCGATCGACAAGCGCAGTAAAATCGCTGCAATGGCGTTGCTTTGGACTACCATTCTGTTCACTGCATGGATTGTCGATAATATTTGGCTGAAAATTATTCTAATAACAATCGCCACAGCCGTCAGCTACCACGTCCTCAGCCTAAAAACCACGCTTTCTGAAGATTAACTTCAACCCTTTCACGAGCTATACTTTCTCACTTGGAATGTGACCATCACCAATCGGAACAATGTGGAAGTTCACCTGGTTGTGGACCTATCGCTACACAGATAATGATGTGAATCTTCGCTGATAGATCCCACAGCTTGCGCTTTTTCCGTTGACGTTTAGAAATAATCCTGCTATTATCAATTTAATTATGACCCCCATAATAAAAACGAATTGGCTGAAGCGTTTTTTGCTCAGACTCAAACACGAATCGCGTTGGTTGACACCTGGTACCGGGTACAAACGCTGGTTAGGGCTGACTGTCATCGGTGCGATGCTCCTTGGTTTGGGCATGGCTGTGGTAATCCTGGATTATTATCGGTCAACCACAAGCGAGTTACTCACTCCGATCCTGGCAGTTCTCTCTTTGCGTTTTTTGGACCGCCCGATTCGTTTTTTGCTCTTTGGCGGGCTGGGCTTTATCATGATTATGGTTGGGATCTGGGGTGCCAACCGTTCTTTGCTAAAGCCATTTGAAGTTGGTGGAAAGCCAGTATGGGACACATTGCAAAACTACCGTCAGCGAGAGAAAGGCATCAAAGTCGTTGTGATCGGTGGAGGGCATGGGTTGGCAGCCCTGCTTCGGGGTATTAAAGCCTTTACCCATAATATTACTGCGATCGTGACTGTGGCTGACAATGGCGGTTCCTCTGGCGAACTGCGCCGGGATATGGGGGTATTGCCTCCCGGTGACATTCGCAATTGCCTGTCTGCCTTAAGCAGTGATGAAGCGTTGCTTTCCCAGGTTTTTCAATACCGTTTTCATTCAGGTGCCGGTTTGGAAGGGCACTCACTCGGTAACCTGCTGATTACCGCCATGAGCGAGATCACTGGTAGCTTTGAAGAAGCAGTGGCAGAATCCGGGCGCGTGCTTGCGATTTATGGACAAGTGCTGCCATCCACTATCACCAACGTCAACCTCGTGGGAGAATTACAGGAAAACCCAGAGTCTGACACGATTATTGTGCATGGCGAATCAGAAATCACTGAGACTGATGGCCGGGTGAATCGGGTTTGGTTGGAACCGGAGGGTGTATTAGCCTATCCTCCCACAATTCAAGCGATATTAAATGCCGATTTGATTTTGATCGGACCAGGTAGTCTGTACACCAGCATTCTTCCGAATCTGTTAGTGAAAGACCTGACAGAAGCGATCCAGGCAAGCAAGGCAGAAACTTATTACATCTGCAATGTCGCTACGCAGCGTGGTGAAACCGATGGTTTTAATGCTTCAGACCACGTTGCTGTGCTTGAACAACACATTCAAAAGCGCATTTTCAACCTGGTGCTCTGCAATCGAAATTTCAAAGGGGAGTTGGGGCATGATACGGACTGGGTGGTAGCAGACCAGGAATTGCACGAGAAGTATCGGGTTTATGAAGGCGACCTGGTAGACGATCTTTACCCGTGGCGACACAGCTCTAAAAAGCTTGCAAAATCGATCATGAATCTTTATGAAGAGCGAACTGGTCCGATAAATTAACCAATTGTTTACACAAACCGCAGAAACCGATCGAAATTTCGACTATAATATTACATTGAATTGAAACAAATTCGAAGTCTTTAAACCTGCAACTGGTGAGAAAAACTTTTCAAAAAATATTTTGGAGGAAGCAATGAAAACTCAAGTTGGTATTAACGGTTTTGGCCGTATTGGACGCCTTGTTTTAAAGGCGATTTTGGAACGTGCAGATGACACGTTGGAAGTGGTTGCTGTAAACGACCTTTTCGACGTCAAACAGAACGCTCATTTGTTCAAGTATGACTCCACTTACGGAATTTTCCCTGGGGAAGTATCTGTAAATGAAGCTAACAACCTGGTCATCAATGGCAAGGAAATCAAGGTCTTCACCGAGAAAGATCCTGGAAATCTGCCCTGGGGTGATTTGGGTGTTGATATTGTGGTAGAGAGCACTGGTATTTTCACCAATGCCAAATCTGAACCCGAAAAAGGCAAGATCGGCGCGGACGCTCACATCGTTCGTGGTGGCGCAAAGAAAGTCATCATTTCTGCACCTGCCAAAGGCGAAGATGCTACTATCGTATTGGGTGTGAATGAGGATTCCTATGATCCCGCCAAACATACCATCCTCTCGAATGCTTCCTGTACCACCAACTGCCTGGCTCCTGCTGCCAAAGTTGTCAACGATCTCTTCAAGATCAAACATGGCATGATGACCACCATCCACTCTTACACCAACGATCAGGTCATCCTGGACACTGGTCATAAGAAAGATATCCGCCGTTCCCGCGCTGCTGGTTTGAACATTATCCCGACCACAACCGGTGCTGCCAAGGCTGTTGCCCTGGTAATCCCCGACCTGAAGGGTAAGTTTGATGGTTATGCTTTACGCGTACCCACCCCAACCGTCTCGATCGTCGATTTTGTCGCCGAAGTTGAAAACCCAGTGAGCATTGAAGAACTCAATGCAGCTTTTAAAGCTGCTGCTGACGGTCCCATGAAGGGCATCCTGGGTTATTCCACGGGCGAATACGATCAGCCATTGGTCTCTAGCGACTACAAGGGCGATTCCCGCTCTTCCATCGTCGATTTGGACAAGAATATGGTCATGGGCCAATTGGTCAAAGTTGTGACCTGGTACGACAACGAATGGGGCTATTCTTGCCGCACAGCCGACCTGGCGAAATTCGTTGCCGAAAGACTCTAAACTAATCTATCACTAAAACAGATACGGTGCGCGTTGCTGAACTAAGCAGTAAGGCGCACTATTTTATAAGGAGATATGATGTTCAATAAAAAAATGGTTACCGATCTGAACGTCGAGGGCAAGAAAGTTATTGTTCGTGTCGATTTTAATGTGCCGATCAAAGACGGCAAAATCAGCGATGACACCCGCATTACAGCCGCACTGCCTACGATTAATTATCTGCTCGATCATGGTGCGTCTGTGATCCTTATGTCCCACCTGGGTCGTCCTAAAACAAAAGAAGACCTGCAATTCAGTCTTAAACCAGTTGCTGAGCACCTGGCTACCCTGGTCAATGCACCTGTAAAATTTGCATCAGATTGTCGTGGTGAAATTGCCCAGGCAGCATCCGCCGAATTGAAACCAGGTGAGATCCTGGTGTTGGAAAACACACGCTTCTACCCGGAAGAAAGCAAGAACGACGTTGAGATGTCCAAAGACCTGGCCTCATTAGCAGACCTTTATGTAAATGATGCTTTTGGTTCCGCTCATCGTGCTCACAGCTCTACGGCTGGTATTGCTGATTATTTACCGGCTGCTGCCGGCTTCCTGATGGAAAAAGAAATCAAATACTTGGGCAATGCCATTGCTGACCCTGTCCGCCCATTTGTTGCTATCCTGGGTGGCGCCAAGATCAGTGACAAAATTGGTGTTATTGAGAACTTGCTCAAGACAGCCGACAACATCCTGATCGGTGGTGGAATGGCAAACACCTTCCTGAAAGCCCAGGGATATGAAATGGCAGATTCCCTGGTGGAAGCTGAGGTTTTGGATACTGCCAAAGATTTGCTCTCACGTGCGAATGACAAGATTATTCTGCCTGTCGATATGGTTTTAGGCAACGCTTTTGATGCAGAAGCAGAAATGAAGACCATTCCAGTGGCTGATGTTCCTGCTGGTTGGCGTGTTTTGGATGTCGGTCCTCTGACAGTTCAGCTGTTTGGTGATGTCATCATGGATGCTGGCACTGTGGTGTGGAACGGTCCCATGGGTGTCTTTGAATTTCCACGTTTTGCCCAAGGAACTTTTGGGGTTGCCAGGGCAGTGGCGAACAGCCAGGCTGTCAGTATTATTGGCGGTGGTGACTCGGTCTCTGCCATCAACCAGTCAGGACTAAGCGAAAAAATTACGCACATTTCAACTGGTGGGGGCGCTTCCCTGGAAATGCTCGAAGGTTTGGAATTGCCTGGACTGGCAGTTCTCAACGATAAATAATTGCTGTAAATGCTTATCATAAAGCCGCTTCTACAAGCGGCTTTATGTTATCTCGAAGCGACAATTAGGTGATAAAATTCACAATAGTACAACGTCCCTCAGAAGGTGGGGTTTGGGCGAGCAGATGAGAAAAAAACGCTTGTTCTTGTTATTTATTCCATTATTAATTACAAGTATGATATTAAGTGCTTGCGATTATTACACCATTCCCACTGTATCCGAAGAAGAATTGGCCATGCACGTGGCTGGAACTCGCTCTGCACTTTCCACAAAGAGTGCGGTTGAGACCATGATGGTCCAGCTGGAGGAATTCAGAAACCAACCCACCTGCTCGATTTGCCCAACCTGTGCTCCTCCTGTGACTCCTACACCAATTGATTCAACGGACCAGCCGATGGAAGAAGATCCGTCTACGATGATCATCACGCCAATCGGCGATCAAAATGACACCAACTGTCTTCGGTTTGACTTTTTAGGCGATGTTACCTACCCACCGGATACGATCGTCAAGCCAAAAGAGAAATTCACGAAGACCTGGTGGGTGCGTAATAGCGGCAATTGTACCTGGACGATGCAATTTGACCTGGTCCTGTCAGGTGGGGAAGCGTTTGGTTCCAAAGGTACAGTGGATTTCACTCAAGACGTTCCTCCAGGCGAAACTGTGCAATTATCCATACCAGATCTGGTAGCGCCAGCTACAGCGGGTACTTTTTACAGCTATTGGCTGATTACCTCACCATATGGCAATCGTTTTGGCTATGGTCCAAACCAACAGTGGGGGTTGGGAATCAAGATTATCGTAATAAACGATTAGGAATTGACCGCCAGTTAGGCGGTTTTTTTATCCAGAATGATAAACCTCACTGCTTTCAGGCCTGCTCCAGGCTGAGTAACAAAGGTGTTTTTTTAAATAGAAAGGTTGTATTCGGAACTTTTCTATTCTCAACTTCGTCTATAGTTGAGAAGAAGTACTTCGTTTAAAGGAGTTGTTAAAATGAATACTATTAAACCGATGAAAAGTAAGATATTTCCGCTTGTTGCCCTTTTTGTAGTGGCACTATTAGTAATCTCTGCCTGTGTGCCACCTGCACCAACCGGTGACCCTATCGAGCAAGCGATGCAAACCCTGCAAGCCCAGGCAACACAGGATTATTACGCTACATCAATCGCCCAGTTATCGACTTTACAGGCGACTCAGTCAGGCACGATTGCACCTAACCCCACCAATATTAACCAACCCCCAACGGCGGCTGTCCCAACCGCTGCTGTTACGGTTCCTGCCAATACAGCGGTTCCTCCAACTGCGATACCCCCAACTGCTGTACCTCCTACAGCAACGCCAATTCCCCCTACCCCAACACCCAAACCCTGCCTCCAGGTTACCTTTGTAAACGACCTGAGCATTCCTGATGGAACAAAACTGAATGCTGGCAGCGCTTTCACCAAAGCCTGGCGTTTGCAGAATTCAGGGAGCTGTAAATGGGATACCGGTTTCGATATTGTATTTGCGAAAGGCAACCAACTGGGAGCCAATGCGGTCTATGACCTGCCCTATGAGGTTGCTCCTGGTCAGACCATCGACATCAGCATCAACATGGTTGCCCCTTCGGTGAATGGTACATACAGTTCCGAATGGATGCTCAAAAGCAGCAATGGCGTCACCTTCGGCACCGGCAGCGATTCCAAAGGACCGTTCTGGGTAAGAATGGAAAGCATCAACGGTCAGGGCGTGGTCTATAACTTCGCCGAAAGTGTCTGTTCAGCAACTTGGACTAACAGTTTGCGGAAAACCCTGAAATGTCCGGGTGATGGAAACGACGTGAAAAATGGTTATGCAATCTCTAAAGGAACCCCGACGCGTGAAGATGGCGGGATCGAAAACGAGATCGGTCTGATCACCCGTCCCAATCAGGAAGCTGATGGCTATATCCAGGGTATTTACCCTGCGTTCATTGTAAAAGATGGCGATAAATTCCGCGCGACTGTACAGTGTGAAGGTGGTAGCACCGGTTGCGATATCAAGTTTGAGCTCTATTACACGATTGAAGGTCAGAAGGCGACCGGTTTGGGTCAGTGGCATGAAGTCTATGACAACAAATGGACGTCTATTGAAGTGGATCTTTCCTCTCTGGCTGGTAAGAAAGCAGTCTTTACCCTGGTAGTATGGAATCAGGGTTCAGCTCAAAATAATCGCGGTTTGTGGTTAAACCCAATGATTTATCGCACCAAGTAAGTTAGCTTCTCCAAGAATTGTCAGCAAGGAACGGTCGAAAGACCGTTCCTTCGTGTTAGAATAAATTCATTCCATAATTTTAGAGAGGAAGTTAATGATGAAAACCCGTAAACCGATGGTTGCTGGTAACTGGAAAATGAATAAGACACTAAGCGAAGCCAAAGAGCTGCTTGAAGCCTTAAAGCCTGAATTAAAAGACGTAGAAACTGTGGACCTGGTGGTCTGTAGCCCATATATCGACCTGCCGCTTGCAAAAGAAACACTGGCAGGAAGCAATATCAAGGTCGGCGCTCAAAATTTGCATTGGGAAGCCTCAGGTGCTTACACCGGTGAAGTTTCAGCTCCGATGTTGAAAGACCTGTGCGAATACGTCATCATTGGTCACTCAGAACGCCGGGCAATGTTCGGCGAAACTGACGAGACCGTAAACAAGAAAGTGGTCGCGGCTCTGGGCGTTGGCTTATTGCCCATTGTTTGTGTGGGCGAGACTTTGGAAGAAAATGAAGCCGGACAAACCGAAGCAGTTGTCGGTCGCATGGTACGCGAGGGATTGAAGGGTTTGAGCGATGAGCAAGCCACAAAAATCGTGGTTGCCTACGAACCTGTCTGGGCGATTGGAACAGGAAAAACCGCCACCCCCGACCAGGCGAACGATGTGCATAAAAATGTGGTTCGCCCTATCTTGCGCGAAATGTTTGGCAAAGAGATCGGGAATGGTATGCGCATTCTCTACGGTGGATCAGTCAAACCCAGCAATGCTGCCGAACTGTTCGGTCAATCAGACATCGATGGCGGCTTGATCGGTGGTGCCAGTCTGAAGACAGCCGATTTTGTCGGCATCGTCAATGGCGCCCTGTAGTTCTTGAAATTTGTGCTTCAACCGCCCTCCGTAGAGGGCGGTTTTCTTTATGTCGGGTGAAATGATTTCTTTCCTTGACTTTATCCTGTGAAATCTTATAATTGCCCCATCGACTGAGAATGGGAAGAGTACGTCACACGCCGTCGCAGAGAGGTTTCGCCTTGGCTGAAAACGAAACCGACCAAGCTATGACCGAAGTTCGCCCAGGAGTCGCGTGAGTGAACGTTTGTAACCAGTAGTTCGCGCCGGAAGCCTCCGTTACTGGGCATCCTGAGTGGCTCAAAAGAGCAAGAAGGGTGGTACCGCGGCTAACCCCGTCCCTTTACCGGGCGGGTTTTTTTGTGCCTGCCGCCAAAATATCGAGGTGAAAATGATTGAACTTGAAAATCAACTACTAAACGAACAACAAACTGCTCTGGCAAGTCTGGAGCAGGTTGAAAGTCCGGAAGCGTTGAATGCCTGGAAGCAAACCTATCTTGGCAAAGCCTCTTTGGTGATGACCACCTATGGCAAAATGGGCTCTTTTACCAAAGAAGAACGTCCCCTCATCGGACGGGCGGTTAATACTGTCAAAGTAGCCCTGGAAGCTGCACTTTCTGAAAAAGAAGTGCTGGTTGAGCAGGAGGCACTGCTTAGTGCAATGGCAAGCGAAAAATTGGATGTAACCTTGCCAGGCTATCCAGTGAAACGAGGCAGGTTGCATCCCGTCAACCTGACCATGCGTGAAATTTATCGTGTTTTTGGGGATATGGGTTTCCAGGTCTATAACTCACCCGAAGTTGAAACTGATGATATGAATTTCACTTATCTCAATATCCCTCCCTACCATCCTGCCCGGGATATGTGGGATACCTTCTATACCGAAAAAGAAGGCGTGGTATTGCGGACACATACCTCTCCGGGTCAAATTCATGCGATGCGTGAGTATTTCCCAAATCCTGTTCGCGTGATTTTGCCCGGCGCGTGTATGCGTTATGAACAGCAAGACCAAAGCCACGAGATCGAATTCATGCAGTTTGAGCTTTTGGTGGTAGACAAGGGCATCACCTTTGCCAACCTGAAAGGCACCATGGATGACTTTACCAAGCGCATGTTTGGAGCTGGAGCTTCCACTCGCCTGCGTCCTTCACACTTCCCCTTCACTGAGCCCAGCGCTGAACTGGATATGAGCTGCATTTTCTGCGGTGGACAAGGCTGCGGCGTTTGCCACGGTACGGGTTGGATCGAGCTGGGTGGTTGCGGTATGGTACATCCTCGCGTTTTACAAAATGGAGGCTACGACCCCGAGATCTACAGTGGTTTTGCTGCGGGTGTCGGCATTGACCGCACAACCTTGCTGCGTTATCACATTGACGATATTCGCTATCTGCGCAGTAACGATATTCGCTTCCTGGAACAGTTCTAGGCAGGAGAGGCAAAAATGAAAGCACCTTTAAGTTGGATTCAAGATTACGTTGACCTGCAGGGCTTGAGCCTTGAGGAGATTGGCGAAACCCTGACCATGATTGGTCTGGAAGTTGAAGAAATTACCCTTGTAGGTCTGGAAAGACCTCAGGCTGAACGACTTCGAAATAAGTATTCCGGACTTTCCTGGCCGAAAGATAAATTTGTGGTGGCGGAAGTGCTGGAAGTCCGTCAGCATCCCAATGCCGATAAATTGACCCTCTGCCAGGTGAATGATGGCACCGCTGACATTACAGTCCTGACTGGGGCACCGAACCTGTACCCTTATGTCGGGAAAGGTCGCCTTGAAAAGCCGATCAAAGTCGCCTATGCACGCGAAGGTGCCCAACTTTACGATGGACATCAACCGGGTCAGGTGTTGACAAAACTGAAGAAAGCCACAATCCGGGGAATTGATTCCAGTTCGATGATCGCTTCAGAGAAAGAATTGGGCATTTCCGAGGAACATGAGGGCGTAATTTTCCTGGATGACGATGCCCCGGTTGGCATGCCCCTGGCAGATTACATGGGCGACGCGGTTTTTGAGGTTGCCATTCTGCCCAACATGGCTCGCGATGCCTCGGTTTTGGGGATTGCGCGGGAACTTTCTGCCGCCTTACGGCGCCCATTGAAGATGCCCGTGGGCTTGGAAATCCAGGTTGGCGGTGAGATCGAGCAGAAGGTTGCTCTGCAAATCCGGGAACCGGAACTCAACCCACGCTTTATGCTCGGGTTGGTGGAACAGGTTAAGGCAGT
>JBCFBG010000004.1:0-8957 GCA_038562515.1 Anaerolineaceae bacterium | reverse complement strand
ACATTCCGACCCTACGTTTGTCGGGCGAACTTCCTCCGCAACTGGGTGACCAGCGTGTTGGCTTTGAAGAAACGGTGCGAGACACTTTGGTTTCAATCGGTCTTCAGGATACTCTCGCTTATCGATTGACCTCGGAACAGCGAGAAGCACGGATCCTACCCGGTGCGCAGGCAGAAAATGGTCTGAAATATGTGCGCATAGCCAATCCAATTTCACCTGAACGGACAGTCATGCGCCGCAGCGGGCTGGCGACGATGTTTGAGCTACTCGAACGGAATAACCGGATTGCCGGAGGGCTGACTTATTTTGAAATTGGACCGGTTTTCATTCCGGTTGAAGGGCAACAGCTGCCCGATGAACCACATCATCTGACCATTGGAATGTGGGGAAAGAAGCGTGAGACGGGTTGGTCGGGTGAAAAAGTTAGTGATTATGGCTTTTTCGACCTGAAAGGTGTTCTGGAAGCTTTGTTCCAGGGTTTACACCTTGAAAGCATTGTCTTTGATTCTTCCAGAGAAATTCCAACTTTCCATCCCGGCAAATCAGCCCGGTTGATGGCGGGGGAAACGGAAATCGGCGTCATGGGAGAAGTCCACCCGTTAGTCAGGCAAAATTATGACTTTGCCGAAGGTTCGGTGCTGGCAGCCGAGCTTTATCTGGACCAACTGATGGCGGTTGTAGACAAGGGATTCAAGGTCAATTCGATCTCCAACTTCCCGTCTATGGTCGAGGATATTGCCTTGATCGTAGATGAGGATGTTCCTGCCAGTCGGGTGGAGGAGCTAATCTGGAGGGCGGGTGGAAAACTGCTGAAGGATGTGTCATTGTTTGACCTTTTCCGAGGCGAAAAAATCGGAGCAGGCAAGAAGAGCCTGGCATATCAACTGACCTACCAGGCATTCGATCGAACCCTGAGTGTTGCTGATGCCGCCGCAATTCGCAAGAAAATTGTCAAGACCTTGTCTTATGAAATTAAAGCTGTATTGAGGGACTCATAGGAGGATAGCTCGTGAAAACTGTATTGCTTTTTGCACGTAACGGATTAGGAGATGCCCCGGAGGGGCTGCAGCAGACTGTGGCAGTGAAATTTCTCAGTCTATTGGCCCAGGAGGTAGAAAAACCCAGCCAGATCCTTTTTTACACAGAGGGCGTAAAGCTTGTGTGTGAAGGTTCGCCAGTGTTGGGCTGGCTGCGCAACCTGGAAGAAGCCGGTGTGGAGCTGATTGTCTGCTCAACCTGCCTGGAATATTTTGGTTTAGTGGAACAGGTGCGGGTTGGCAAGGTAGGCGGGATGCCAAACATCCTGGCAGCTTTACAACAGGCAGACAAGGTGATCAGTTTATAGTTTTTCATTCTTCACTGAAGTTATGATGCACCTTAAGGCTGTTATCCCAGAGTCAGTTGGGTTTGGCGAAAGCATTTCGGTTGATTTACTTCTTCACAATATTGTGAGGAGTAACATAATGCGTGTAAACCATATTTGACACGGAAAATGATCCTCGACCTTCGTGTTGATAAAATGGTTACAGAAGTAAGAAGGACGAGTTATGAAACAATACCGGACGATATTCCATCTAGATGAAGAGCAACCAGAAAAAGTAGTCTTCGTTCTCAACAACATAATCAATCTGCTCGACGATTTGGGCAACCAAAACGTAGATGTGGAACTATTGGTTAATGGTCCGGCGGTAAAGGCATTTAAAGCAGAGGAAAACCCGATATTAGAAAAAATCTCAAATATCCTGCAGCAAAATGTTGTGATTGCACTCTGCAACAACGCGCTCAGGTCTCACGGTCTTGATCCGGCAAGCATGTTGGCAGACGCAATTATAGTTTCCTCTGGTGTTGGTGAGCTTGTACGGAAGCAGGCTGAAGGTTGGGCATATATCCGACCTTAGCTTCCAATTTTTGTCTCCACTTACTCTCACCTATCAGAAGACTTGTGCAAATGCTACCAAACCCGCGTCAAATCCGGGTTATCGCTGGCAGTGCGACCAACTTTTGCCATATCGACCCATTCCCCATGCACCTTCACCCGCACAACGTCGGCGGTGAAATCAGTGTTGGTGGGTCCGCAATTGTTAAATAACGAAGAACCAACCGCATAGATATCCACCGGTACCTGGAGCTTTTCAAATTTTACAATTTTTTCCACGTTAAAGCCGCCGGACACAACAATTTTCACGTTCTGACAATATTGCCTGGCAAGTTCCTGGTCCTTTTCTGGAACATCCCAGGAAAGGTAAGCGGCATCCAGCGCATTTCGCACCTGGAAGACGAGCCTGGGATTGACACCGAGGTCAAGAGCTGGGTCGCCCAGAGGCTCCACTGAAACATCCCGCATGCCACCAGAGGTGTCCAGCCGGATGCCAAAGAGGCGGTATCGTTCGGACTCTTCAGTTTTGCCTTGTTTGATCAAGGAATAATATTCGTCAAACATCGCTTTACAGACTTGCAGCGACACTCCGATGCTATCGTTAGTGAAGTCGACCAATGCGATGCGAGAGATATTGGCGGGTAAAACACGTGAGAACGCCAGGGTTGCTTCAGCGGTATCACCAAGGAAGCTGGCAATACCAGAATGCGAAATTGTACCGCCGCCAAAACCACCCCACCAGTCACCCTGCGCATCCGTGGAGACAAAGGTGCCAGTGTGTTCAGCGAAATCCATGTTATAGCGCTGAATCGCCATCAGGTAAGCGTAACCATCAGCAGCCTGCACTTCGTGCACATCAAAACGAGCTGGGAAGAACATCAGTGGTTTACCGTTGGCTGCAACCTGGGTGTTGTAGACATTGGTGGCGATTCGGCTGGCTCGTGCCAGGATCCCGAGGGTGGAAGTCTCGAGAATGGCAAAATCACGATAGCGTCCGCGAACGCGCATCACAGGTTGAACATTGAGTGGATTACCGTTGTAATGAACAACGTCGCCATCCTGGACTGCCCAAACCTGCAATTTATCAGCTGTGTCGATAAACTCACCATTCTCAAAAAAACCGGTTGCATGCTTAAGCATGGTCAGCGCTTTATCGATTCCAACAACAATTGTTTTTCCGGGTCGGCGGGTGAACCATTGCATCTCAACTTCAATATCACCGGTCATGATCTCGTCTGTCGATACACCTTTTGGAAGGCGATGATATTGTCCCTGGAAAACATAGCCCTGTTCTGTGAGCTTCTGGAGCATGGTGGCGATGTTTACAAAGTATTTGTCGGCATACCAACCTTTTCGCATACGATCAATGTCCAGCTTAAAGGTTTGATCGTCCAGTCTCTTTCCGTTAAACAAACTCATCGCAACTCGTTTCTCTGATAAGCTTCCAAAAATATTGCCTATGCTCTAAAAAAGTGATTCGTGCGGGTTCTTTTCGTCCAATTTTGCCAAAGCAAAAGAAGCGGCAGCAGCCACCAGGAAAAGCAAAGCACAAACCAAAATCATTCCAATTCCGCTCACACCCGATGGGATGATTGCTGCGGTTGAACCTAATACCACACCGATGATCAAGTGATACATGAAGGCATAATGCTTCGTGAACAGCCAGTTTACGAACTTGGCAAACAAGAAAATTACCAAAACGACACCCAAAACTAACGGAATGATCACACCCATCTGCAGGCTCTTGATGCCATTCGCCATTGGTTGGTAGAGACCCATGTAAATCAGGAAGTTGGAGGGGCTCAAGCCAGGCACAACCAAACCCAGCCCCGTCAGCGCGCCGCTGAGCAGCCAGGCAAAGAAACTTGGCTCTACCTGGACCGTTCGAATGGTAGCCATCCACCGCATCAGGAAGAACACTGCCACAGCAACCAATCCCAGCAAAACCCAATGCCATTGTTTACGACCTTCTTTCCCAGCGGTTTTGACCAGGGAGGGGAGGGTGCCGGCAATAAAACCGATGAAGAGCCAGGTGAATTGAGCAGCATAATTCTGAAAGGCGAAATCAATAACAGCAGAAAAGACAATTACGCCAAGGACACCGCCGACACCAACTGGCAAGAAAAAGCGCAAATGCTCAAGAAACTTATGACGAATATTTGCCAACCAACGTACCAGGGGTTCATAAATCCCAAAAACCACCATCATCACACCACCCGACAGGCCAGGCGTTATCGCACCAATACCAGCCAGGAAACCCTTAAAAAAACGAACCGCCCAACCGATAAGAGGATTACCTGGGTACTTATTTGGCTCCGTCTCAACGGGGTTGTTTGCTTTGTCATCTACTTTGATATCTGAAGTCATATTTTCTCTTTCCACTCAATCTCCAGACCATTCTACAACAAAGTGAGATTTCCAAAGAGATTCTTACGGCACAACCTCAGGAAACGTCGAGGAGAGCGCTGTGTAAGCAATCTGGCAGTTGGTCTATTGGAAAAAAAGAAGAATTTTACTCTTCTGGTGTCAGTTCACCTTCCCCGACATCATTACGGATTTGACCTTCCAGGTAATCCAGCCAATGCAGCGTCGCACGATCACGGTAGAAGCGATAGGAATGGACAATCAGGTCATCCATAGCCTGTGCGTTTACGGTCGGTAAATCGCTGACAAGGTGGTCATACCAGCCCTGGCAGACCTGGCGCTGTTTCTGAACCAGCTCCAGTGCCTGATCCTGACCAAACCGTCTGGCGATGATAAGCTTTCCTAAAAATATCAGGCGAATATCACGGGCTTTTCGGACTGGAGTGGAAATCCACTCCAATAACGACTCCTTCCCCTGGTCTGTTAATTGGAATACGACCCTTGGAATTGCGCTTTCTTCTTGTTGGAGATGCGTTTGCTCGATAAAGCCGCTGGCTTCAAGCTTTTCCAATTTTGAATAAAACAATGCCTGCTTTATATTCCAAATTTTTGAAATGCCTGGAATTTCATTGATACGATGATGCAGTTCGTAGCCATGGAGAGGCTGCTCATTCAACAATGCCAGGATGACATTTTCCATCGATATGGGTGAGGCTCGACGTGCCATGTTTACCCTGGCCTTTCTATCAGGATGGTCTCATCCGTTTTGTTGGGCACAGAACAGAGGAAAACGAAATCCTCTTCGCCCAGAGTGGTGTAACTGTGAGGTACATTGGCAGGGATGAAAACCACATCACCGGTCTGAACTTCGTAAGGTACTTCGTCAATAATTACAAGCGCTTTACCGTTCAGGACGTATTGTTCGTGCTCAACCAGGTTGATATGTAAAGGCATGGAGCCGCCTGAACGGATCGTGAACTTTCGTAAGGCAAAATTGGGTGCTTCCTGGCTGGAAATTAGAACCGCTTTTGAGGCTCCAACACCAACTGGAAGAGGCTCGCTGGGTACTTCGTGACTGTGTTTGACGGACATTCAAACCTCCTTACTTTATCCTAATCTTATCGCAAAATTCTGCTCGTCGCAGAAAACTGGAAGCAATGTAAAATTGGGTTCATGAGATCAAAATCGCAATCAAGAAAAACCTCTAAGCGCTCGCGCAATCAAGAAAAACAAAAACCCGTCCAGGTGCCAAGCACGAATCAATTGGTTGGTAATAAAACTCAGAAAAAAGCGTTTTGGGAAGATGTGGGCGATTTTGTGATGTGTATTTTTGGCGGAATTATTTATTCCGTTGGAATCAACCTGCTCATTCTCCCTTTTGGTCTTTACATCGGCAACATGACAGGTATCGCCAAGGTCATCTTTGAATTACTTCAGAACGTGATCCCCGGGTTGCACGATGCCACTGGCTTGATCTTGCTGGTACTGAATCTTCCATTACTGGTCATTGCTTTCAGTTCCATCAACCGGAAATTCTTTGTAAAAACCATTATTACTGTCATTACCGTCAGTGCCGTGATGACATTTATACCGGTCAAAGCGATTATCCCAGGCTTGGACGACCTGCTCACTCTGTCAATTCTGGGCGGGCTTCTGTGCGGCTTTGGGGTTGGTCTCAGCCTGAGAGCAGGGGGCTCTTCGGGTGGTGTTGATATTTTAGGGGTCCTGATCACGCTCAAAAAACCAGATTTCAGCGTTGGCAGGGTCAGCCTGTTGATCAGCCTGATCGTTTATGCTTATGTGTTGTTCACCAGACCGCCTGTGATCGTGATCTATTCAATCATTTTTACGATGATATTCAGCCTGGTCGTTGACCGGGTTCACTATCAAAATGTCAAGATCAGCGTGATGGTGATCAGCAAAAACAAGGAAATCTTGCAATACATCATCGATGAGACCCACCGCAGTGCCACCTATTGGCAAGGGCAGGGGGCATATTCCGGAAGTGAGTTTCTGGTGATCAATACCGTTGTTTCCAAGTATGAATTACTGCGGTTGCGGCGGGGGATCATCGAGCTCGACCCACAGGTATTCATCGTGGAAAACAACGCCGTCAACGTGACTGGCTACTTCCCATCGCATTTCTTTTAGGTTTTGTTGTTGGGACTGATTTATAAGTCCGCATCATAATATTTTTCGATTTAAGACTTCTTCCAGTAACGTCCAGGCTTCAACATCGGTTTCGTTGGTCACATAGGGCTCGAAACCGAAATTCAAATACATATTTACTGCTTGATAGCTGGTAGTTTGTGAGGTTAGATACGCTGAATCATGATACTCTGCCAGCACTTGCATTGCTTTGGCGAGGAGCGGCTTGGACAGTTTTTTCCCTTGATAATCAGGGATGACGCCGACCCAGTGTATGCGACCGCTCACTTTGTCTTCGCCCTCCAATTTTCCATACCAGGCAGTGGTTGTTCCAATTACTTCGCCATCGGTTGTTTCAAGAAATATGCACCGCTTTTCCATTTCATCACGGAACTGTCCGAATTCCCTATCAAAATGTTCAAGCGCGGCTGCTTCAGTAGAAAACTCATCTACCGCTATTTCCACTCGTGCCCAGAGGTGTTCTTCACCATTTTTAAAAAATCGCATATTAAACCCTTCTGGGAGAGAGAATTCTGGGATATTGTGCAAATGATTGCGTTTCATTTTTAATGGAATTCTCTTCATGATGAACCTCTACTTTTGGGTCAAAACTTAACTTGAGACGACCAGATGAACAGGATAGTATCGATGAGATTTTACAACAAAAAGCGAATGCGGTTACCAATATCAATCTGATCTTTCTACGATTTTTTCAACAATGAGGCAAAGTCTTGCTTTGAATACACAAATTCAATTTGTGTATATTAAAAGACTGGTAAAATTCAGTAACTTTTAGCATAATCTGTCTTTGTGCGCGAAAAATAATTCAAGACCAATTCACTCCACCAGGAGCATTAGCCGATGAGTCAAAGCACCAAGAACGCCAGTTTAGCACCCAGATTCCGATTATCTGCAATTTTTGACGCCTTGATGCCGGTCTTTGCAACTGTTGCCGCGCTCTTGGTTGGCGCGATTTTCTTACTCATTTTAGGCGCAAACCCGGTAACAGCCTATGCCGCCTTGATTGAGGGAGCCTTCGGCAATTTCAATGCTTTTGCTGAGACGCTGGTCAAGGCTATCCCACTGCTTCTGATTGGTTTGGGTACCTGTATCGCCTACCGCGGTAGTGTTACCAATATCGGAGGCGAAGGGCAGATGATCGTTGGGGCGTTGCTTTCCACCTGGATCGGGCTGTCCTTCACTAATTTACCTGGCTGGCTGATGATCGTCATCGCCATGCTGGCGGGGAGCTTGGGCGGAGCACTCTGGGGCGGATTGCCTGGGGTCCTGAAAGCATACTTCAATGTTAACGAAATTTTGAGTACAGTCATGATGAATGCGATCGCGGTTCAAATCATGAACTTTATGCTGCGCGGTCCGATGATCGACCCAGTTCAGGCCCAGGCTGCCTCGCAAATTCCGCAGACAGCCCGGCTGGAAGTTGCCTATCGCCTCCCACGTTTGGCTCCAACACGTCTGCATATCGGCTTGCTTATCGCCATTATTCTGGCTGTGGCAGTGTATATTTTGCTTTGGCGTACCTCTCTTGGCTATCGCATTCGTGCTGTCGGGCAAAACCAGGCAGCTTCAAAGTATGGTGGAATCGACGTAAAAAAACATATCGTCCTGGCATTACTCCTCAGTGGCGCCTTTGCTGGTTTGGCTGGGATGATGCAGGTTTATGGTGTCAATTATCGCATGATTACCGATGGCTCTTCCACCGGTTTCACTGGCAATGCCGGGTTCAATGGGATTGTGGCAGCACTGTTTGGGCAGCTGCATCCTATCATCACCATCCCTGCTTCAATTCTGTTTGGCGGATTGCTTGTAGGCGCGAATGCTATGCAACGGGTTGTACAGGTTCCCTCAGCCTTGATTACCGGACTGAATGGCTTGGTGGTGGTTTTTGTTGTTAGCAGTGAATACTTCAGAAAGCGCAACCAACGCAAGCGCATGGCTGCATTGGAAGCTGAACACGATAATGAACCACCGGACCTTCCAGGTCAAAACACTGAGGAGGTGCAAGCATGATTTCTGACCTCTTCACTGCAACTGTGATTATGGGAATTATCTCCTCGGGCATTCGGCTGGCTACCCCTTACCTGTTTGCCGGGATTGGTGAGATGTTTGGTCAACGCAGTGGTGTGCTCAACCTTGGCGTTGAGGGACAAATGCTTCTTGGTGCTTTCACTGCTTACTTCGTTGTTTTGAAGACGGGCAGCCTCTTTTTAGCGGTACTGGCGGCGATTGCTGTCGGTGCTCTGATGGGTTTGGCTATGGGTTTTGTGACCATCCGACTGCAAGCGACCCAGGGAATTGCTGGTATCGGTTTCTACCTGTTTGGAATGGGGATGAGCAACCTGCTTTTCCAAAAACTGATCGGTGTCGTCCAAAACATCAACGGATTCCCACTCGTCAAAATCCCTTTGTTGGGTGATATCCCGATAATCGGTGAGATTTTCTTCAACCAGAATTTGCTGGTCTACCTCGCATTTTTATTGATTCCAGTCGCCTGGTTTATTCTTAACAAAACCACTCTGGGTCTCAAAATTCGGGCTGTGGGTGAGAA
>JBCFBG010000083.1:0-4563 GCA_038562515.1 Anaerolineaceae bacterium | reverse complement strand
ATCTTGCGGATGATCAGGACGTGATGCTGCGAATCAACCCAATTGGGGAAAACCAGCTCTCTTGCCTGCCACAGCCGCCAAATTACAAAGATCGCCAAAACAAGCAAAGCGATTAGCCAAGTTTTACTGAATGCGGTTTTCCAACTATGAATCAACCCTGCCAGTACCAGCCCAATGCACAGACTTAGCAGCACTCCAATTATCATAGGAGTGAAGGCAATGCGAATTGTATAAAAAGCAAGCGCAACCAGGCTGATGAAACTGGCGCTGACTGCAAAAATTCTCGCCAGCGCTTCGCCGCCATCCTGCTCGTGGTCCCCCAGCCAAAGCCACCAGGCCAAACCAGGCAAGCACAACGCTACGATCGCCAGGGCTATGCGCACAGCCTGACCCCTGCCTTGTCTGGTAATTCTGTCAGTAATTCCGCTACAGTTTTCCCCAAAACGGGGTGTTTTAAATCGGATGCAACCTCGTTCAGGGGCACTAATACAAATGCCCTTTCAGGAATCTTTGGATGCGGTATTTGCAACCGGCGGGTGTTCTTAACCAAATCATCATAGAAAAGGATGTCGATGTCGATCAAGCGGGGTCCATACCTAAAATTCTCCACCCGCCCCAGTTCCGCCTCTGTCTTCTTTAAGAAATTGAGAAGCCTCAGGGGTGTCAAGTCGGTCTCAACCTGGATTACCTGGTTGAGAAAATCGGGTTGGTCAGTATAGCCCCAGGCAA
The DNA here is from genome assembly GCA_038562515.1 of Anaerolineaceae bacterium. Classification (GTDB taxonomy): domain Bacteria; phylum Chloroflexota; class Anaerolineae; order Anaerolineales; family Anaerolineaceae; genus Mesolinea. Next base: position 3,834 of record JBCFBG010000083.1, on the reverse strand, counting down.
AGGTTTCGTAGAGCGAAGATTGTTTACCAACGGTCATTTTCAGTGCAATCACTTCGATAGCTTTGCGAAGGTTTTCCTCCCGGTCGCCTAAATTGGTGCCAAGCCCAAGGTAAGCAATGCTCATCTGGTCTCGCTCTTAACAATATCAATCAGATCTGCCAGCAGCCCGAAGGCAGTTGTTTTGGGGCTGGGGTTCGTTTCTAAAATGCCCAACCCAGGCAGCACATCCAGTTCAAAACTGACATAAGATGAGGTTCCGTCAACCGTATATAGCGGCGAATCCGGACCCACCAACTCAGGTTTTACGCTCACCTTGTAACCGTCATTGCTCCATCCGCCCTGGCAAACCAGTTTCCAACGTTTGCCTTGCGCTTCTGCCGAAGCAATCATCACGGGGGTGATCCCGCGGATTCCGGTTGGCTGCACATCCATGGGAGTCAAGTTTAGCCCCAATAGAACGTTTGAAAGCGCGGCTACCTTGATGGCAGCGTCCCAACCATCCACATCGTTGCTGGGGTCGGTCTCAGTGATACCAATCGAAGCCCCATAGGCAATCGCCTGCTCTAGTGTTTCGCCAGCGCGCATGCGATCGAGCAGCAAATTGGTACACGAATTCAGAATGCCATAGAAACCATGCAGTTTAGCACCAGCCAGAGGACCGCGAAAAAGCGAGAAAATCGGCGCGCCATCCATCACAGCAGATTCGAATCGAAACAACCGCTGATGCCGACCAGTAAGTTCTGTCAATTCACGAAAACCATACACAACTGGACCTTTGTTGGCTGTAATTAGGTGCATACTTCGGTTCGCGCCAGCGCGCAGGTAATCCAACGCGGGCAAGCCAGAGCGCGGATTCACCGGCGTGGTCTCAACCAAAACATGAGCGGGTACATCTCTGATGAACTCATAAGTATCCCCTTCAAATCCCAGCCTATCCAGCACAGACAGATCCAGCGATTTATCACTGTCCATCAGGTGGAGTAGTGCCTGATCATTAATTCCATCCGGATCGATGCAAACGCCGTGTTTTTTAGTTGCGATCGCAGTGATGCGAGGCAAGAAATCATAATCGTCAAGCAATTCCTGCTTTTTCGCAGCCAAGAGATAGGCAAATGCTTTGCCAACATTACCAAACCCCAGTAAAGCCAAATCAATCGTCTTCATCTCTGTTTCCTTGTTATGCCTTCGATAGCTAAATTATAGCAACGAATCTGGATTGACAGAAATGGAGAGTAATTTTCAGTTGATCTAAAAGCTGAGAATTGGACCGTAAGCCTGACACATCACATTTTCTTTGCCCAGGTCCTGTTCCAACTGCCTGACGATCGAATCGTTGATCTCGATCGGGAAGTTAGGGTAATATACCACCTGCCAACCATCGGGTCCCATCAAGCGAAAGCCAAACAGGTCCTGACCGGGGTGCGAGCACAACCACCCGTAATATTTGCTGAGCCGGCGCTGGTCTTTTTCCGGAGAATTGCAGGGCTGCAAGGTGACCACCAGAATCTTGCTGGGTAATTGTCTGACCGACTCCTGGTCCACATATTCGATCTCTTCGCTGACGCTCTCCACTTTTGGGCTCAACGCTTCCGGCTCGGATTCAACAGAAGTTGGGACCTCAAGCTCTACAGCAATGGGTTCTTCAATGATGATGTGTTCCACAATCTGACTTTCGAAGAAAGGATCATCCATAAACTCGGGTTCGTTTTCCCAGGGCGGGGTTTCGGAATAAATTTGGTCCGATTCTTCACCCGGTTCTTCGGGCTCCGATCCCTGCTCTGGGTTAGCCGGCGGCCAGGCATATCTTGAAAGTAAGCGCATATCGGGTAAATTACGCTCGATGGTCATCTCATAAAAAGGACCGGATAGCGATTCGTTGCCCTCTGCCAGCTCCGTGCCGCTCTCAATTAACGACACTTTGTCCACTAATATTGAGATTGAACTGTCACGGTGTTGGGCTTTACCCTCTATCAGTAAGGCTGTGCCCACATCAATTATCTGTTGGTATTGCTCCCAGGTTTTGGGGAAGAGAACCAGGTCCATATCCCCAAAAGCGTCCGAAAGCGTCACAAAAGCCATCATCTGGTCTTTCTTGGTTCTGATCGGTCGCAGCCGGTTCACCACGCCACCAACGGTCACCTTGCTGTTTTCTTCGGTTTCAGCCAGCGCGTTGGAATTGTGGCTGATTTTATCTTCAACCTGGCGTAAATAAGCATTGAGTGGATGATCGGAAATGTACAAACCAAGCAACTCTTTTTCCCAGTCGAGTTGATCTTTTTTGCTCATTCTTGTTTGTGTCTGCAGAACAAGCAAGGGGGTTTCTTCAACCGCCATGCCGCCGAACAAGTCCATCTGACCCATCTCTTTGGCTCTGAAATGGCTGGTAGAAACGGTCACAATCTGGTCAATGGATGCCAACAAGGAACCGCGTTCACCCAATTGATCGAGCCCACCCACCTTGATCAGGCATTCCAGGGATCGTTTGCCCACTTTCCTCAGATCCACCCTGCGTACAAAATCATTCAGGCTGATAAAAGTGCGGTTCATCTTATCGGCGGATTCTTCGCGTCCCCTGATAATTTCTTCTACAGGTGCCTGTCCCACGTTTTTGACCGCTCCCAGCCCAAATCTGATTGCCGATTTTCCATCCGGACGATCCTCAATCGTGAAATCGTAACCGCTATTGTTAACGTCTGGAGGAAGGACTTCAATGCCCATATCGCGACATTCTGCAATGTAGAGAGCACATTTTTCGTTGTCATTTTTCCAAGCAGAGAGCAAGGCGGTCATGTATTCGACCGCGTAATGGTATTTCAGATGGGCTGTTCTGACTGCCATCATGCCATAATTCGTGGCATGGCTTTTGTTAAAGCCGTACGAAGCAAAGGCTTCCCAATGGTCAAAAATTGCGTTGGCGGTCGCCTTATCGATTCCGTTCTTCACCGCGCCGTTGACGAATTTCGACCGGTGCTTTTTGACCTTTTCTTCGCTCTTTTTCGAGACTGCCGAGCGCAAATCATCCGATTCTCCTGGAGAATAACCTCCCAGCTGCATGGCAGCCAGCATGATTTGCTCCTGATAGACGGTATGCCCGTAGGTTTCCTTGAGGATCGGTTCAAGCTTTTCGTGCTGGTAGCTTACCGGCACTTCGCCTTTCATGTTGGCAATGTAATTTGGGATAATTTCCATTGGTCCTGGGCGATAGAGCGCCACCATGGCGATCACATGCTGAACCGTCTTAGGTTGCATCTGAACCAGGTAGCGCGTCATCCCGCCACCTTCCAGTTGAAACAGACCAGCTGTATGCCCTTCACCAATGTAGTCGTAAACTTTTACATCATCAATTGGTATATTGCTCAGCGTCAAGTGTATGCCGTGCCGCTGTTGAATATACTCGCAAGCCTTTGCCATAATGGTCAGTGTGGTCAGCCCCAAAAAATCGACCTTAAGCAGCCCCAATTCGTTGATACCAGCCATGTCATATTGCGCCACCGACTTGATGGGCAATTCATCACTCTGGCTGGTAGGACGATGCAGAGGCAGGTATTCAGTCAGAGGCAGGTCGCTGATGATCACACCAGCTGCGTGGGTTCCAACGTTTCGAATACTGCCTTCCATGCGACCGGCAACATCGATCAGCCGTTTGTACTGCTCATTGGATTCGTACAAGTCCTTCAACTCGGGAGTGGTTTCCAACGCCTTGACCAGCGGCACATTTTTCCCCTGAACCGGAGGTGGCACCAATTTTGCCACCCTGTCAACCTCCACCAGGGGGATGTTCATCACACGTCCGACATCCCGGACAGCTCCGCGCGCAGCCATGGTTCCAAAGGT
>JBCFBG010000082.1:0-4630 GCA_038562515.1 Anaerolineaceae bacterium | reverse complement strand
ATGACCATTAGAGTAGCCCACATCTTCGCTCCGAATTTCAAGCACCGTTTTGGAGGTCCGATTTTTGACTGGAAGTATGCCTTTTCCAAATGGAATGACCCTGAGATTGAGCATCTTGTTTTTGATTATGAAACAAACCAACTTGGCAAAGCCGATGAAGTTTTTGATTTTCAATTTCCAGCATCACAGAAAAGTATCTCGAGTATTAAAAGAGCGGTCTGGGCACTCTCGCTAACCCAAAATTTATCCAGGCTTGCATCGAACTATGACGTGATCCATTTCCACATTCTTTGGTGGGGCAGCCTGATTGCGGCTGGATGGGCAAAAAAACGTTCTCTGCCGACAATTTATCAATCGGTCTTGCTTGATGCAGACACACCCGGTAGTATTCGCAAAGAGCGGTTTGGCAATATAAAAATCGATCTGCTCAAAAATTTCTCTTGCATCCTGGCAATATCGGACTGCCTGGCTCAGGATTATTTGGAAAATGGTTTTGACGAGAAACAGATTGTGACCTTGATGAATAGTGTTGATACCACGCTTTTTCAACCAGTAGCCGACAAGGGCGAAAAGGTAAACCTTCGCCAACGTTTCGGTCTACCCATCAATGCAACCGTTTTGATCTTTGTCGGAAGTGTTATTCATCGCAAAGGAGTTGATGTATTGGTTGAGGCGTTTATTCGACTGCTTCAAAACAACCCTGATGTCTTTTTGCTTTTGGTCGGACCTCACACCCTAAAAGAGAATCCTTCGCTGGATGAGAATTGGGTAACCTCACTTGAGCAAAGGCTTGCTGAGGCAAAATCGGCAACGAATGCGCGTTTCTTGGGGTTGGTATCTGATCGTCAAAAACTGGCAGATCTGTATCGTGCAAGTGACATTTTTGTTTTCCCCTCTCGGGTCGAAGGACTTGGGAACGTAATCCTGGAAGCGATGGCTACAGGTTTGCCCGTTGTAGTCTCAGACCTGCCAGTGTTCAAAGACGTTGTTAATAACACTGTAAACGGGGTCACAGTTAGACTGGAAGATGTGTCGGACACCGAGCGAGCGGTTCTGGAACTGATCGATAACCCAGTAATGGCTGAGGGATTCGCAAAAAAAGCAAGAGAAGTTGCTGTTCAGCAATTTTCTTTTTCCAGTTGGCAATCACGGTTGGTTGAAATCTATCAAAGCCTGAGTATTAAGAAGAATGAAAAATGAATGACGATTTGTTTGTAAACATCATCATAGGAATTGTTGGAATCATCGTTCTTGTCGCAATTTTAAAATGGCCTTACATCGGTGTGGCTATTTCCATCGCTGTCTTACCAATTATTCATATTTTCCCAAATATTCCCCTATTTTCATCAATTTCGATTCCGGTAGGCGTGGTTACTTTGGCGGCTTATCTGCTGCAATCCAAAGAAAGACAAAAAAGACACAAAAGAAAACTGGAACCAGTTTATCTTTTCGGTTTTTTGTTCATTTTTTGGACCGTGGTAACAAATCCAGAAGCTTCGATTTTAAGTCCAGATCGAATCTGGTTAATCACCTTCGTGCAGTTGTGGGTGTTGATGTATCTGGGTGGTGAAGTCCTTGTGACCCCCAAGCACCAGGAAACAACCATGCTCATTTTCGCCATTACTTCGACTGTCTCTGCTTTATTTGCCATTCTTCAAGGTCAGATTGCAGAAGATGCTCTCAGCTCTGCACGCGTTGCTGGACTAGCCGTAAATGCAAACCAGGCGGCTCGCTATTTCGTTATTGCTTTCGTTTGTTATTTCTATCTTCGAAGTAAATCAGGAAAGCCTTTGCCGAAGTTTCTATTTCTCGTTGGCATGGTAATTACGTTTGCTGGAGTATTCTTTACAGTTTCGAGATCAGGCATATTGCTCCTGTTGGGAGCTTTTGCCTTGATAATAATTTTCCAGCCACGTGTTAAAAATAGAATCAGTTTGCTTGTGTTGTTAATTATCGGGTTAATTGTGTTGAATGTTTTCTCTGAAAGCATTTTTCAAATTATTCGTGACATTTTTCCAGCAATCCGGATGGGAACAGATACCGTCGGACTTCGTTACAGCCTTTGGGAAGCAGGTTGGAAAATGTGGCTTGATCATCCAATTAATGGGGTTGGGGTTGGTCAGTATAACTCGAACCTTCTACAATACATGCAACTAATCGGCGGGCCGGAACGTGGGGGTCTCTCTCCACACAATACTTATGTTCATGTCTTGTCTGAGACCGGTATCGTTGGTTTCTTCTTATTTATGGCGATGCTCGTCAACGCGATTAAAAACCTCTGGCCATCACATTCACGATTAATGGAAGAAAACGAGCACTTGCGTAATACATGGTTTATTATCCTTTTGATCATTTCTGTAGGAGGGATTACCATCACAGATCTTGCAAACAAAATTCTGTGGTTGGTTTTAGGGGTGAGCGTTGCTTTTTCAAAACAAAAGACGATTGAGGCAACAGACCAGGTTCCTGAATCAGTTCAACCTTCCAAAACATCTGCAACCAGCATAAGAATCAGAAGATGGTTGAAAAACACAAAGTAGCTATCATCGCCGGACAATTGGTTGTCGGTGGGGCAGAACGCCAGCTTTACCTGTGGTTGGCTCACATGGACAGGGAAATTTTTGATCCTCTGGTTATCACACTGCACCCAAATCATGATGATTACTGGGAAAAACCCATAGAAGATCTTGGCATACCATTGTTACGCGTCACACAAAAAACCAATCGATTTACCAGATTGTCGGAAATTATTAGACTTGTGCGCCCATTTAAGCCAGACCTCATTCATGGTTGGCACTTTTTTGCCAGCGCTTACGCTGGTATGGCTGCCAGATTCCTTGGGGTACCCTGTGTCGGTGGAATTAGAAGTGGTTACTCAGCTAACCAACGGGACCTGGAAACTTTTCTTGTTCATAACTATTGCGATGCGGTCGTTGCCAATTCTAAAGCCGCTACTGAGGCATATCGTTTCTCCCTGGGGAAGCGAAAACAGCCTGTCTTTACTGTCGCCAATGCCATCGTGAATTCTTTTGCTAGTCGCGAAACCATTCGAGAAGAATTATCTGTTCGTTATGACCTACCAGTGGACGCCTTATGGATTTGTTCGATTGGTAGGATGGACCCACTGAAACGCTTTGATCTTTTGCTGGAAATGACCAGACGCCTTGCTACAAGTCACAAAGATTTCTATCTGGTATTGATCGGCGATGGCCCTGAAAAGGCTGGTTTAGAAAGCCTATCCAATTCCTTTGGCATATCTGATCGGGTAAGGTTCCTGGGTGAGGTGCCAAACGCCTCCAATTGGATGAAAGGCATGGACATTTTCTGTTTCCCATCTACCAGTGAGGGCTTGCCAAATGTAATCATGGAAGCTGCTGCCGCTGGTTTGCCTGTTGTTGCCTGGAAGTTGCCTTTCATCGAAGAATTGTTGCCTGACAAATCAATGGCTTCCTTGAGTACCCCCGGTGATTTAGCTTCCATGGTTAGTAACTTGGCTGAACTTCTGAACTCGCTGTCTTTGCGAAAAAGTATAGGGATGGCTGCTCAACAACACATTTTAGAGACCTTTGGTGTTGAACGATATGTGAGGGAGATGACCTCAGTTTATACCTCTGTTCTGAAGGTGAGTACAAGGTCTCAATGATCCTGCTTTATCACCTTATTTTTGCCGATGAAACACCAAAAGGCACCTGGAATGCGGGGCTTGTGCTCAGAATGTCACAATTTAAGCGGCATGTATTGTGGCTCAAAAAGCGCTATCAAATTGTAAGGCTTGATGAGTATGCCGCGCTTTATCGACAGGATCCCTACCTGGTTGAAGGTAAGCTTGCCATCACTTTTGATGACGGCTATCGCTCAGTGGTTGAACAGGTTGCCCCTTTTTTTGAATCGCAAGATATTCCAGCTACTTTTTTTTGCACGACCAGGCAATTTGAGCGACGGGGTTTACTCTGGTTTGTTTACCTCAATGCCTTATGCAGCGAAAGAAGCTACGATAAAATCACCTTCGAGGGGCAAGATTATCGGCTTGATAAGCGTAAACCTGCGCTTGAGATATGGAAGTTGCTGATCACGAAAGCGAGGGAGAGCAGTGATCCGATCAGTTTTGCCAATGTCCTGTCCCAAAGATATCCGCTGCCATCCCCAGTCTTACGCAAATATGAAGCAGTCACGGAAGAACAGTTGAAGATGATAGGGAAAAGTAATGTTCTATCTCTGGGCGGGCATACCCACAACCATCCTTACCTGGATCAACTCTCCCTGGAAGCTCAGGTTCAGGAAATGGCAGTTAATAAACGCCTCCTGGAGGAGTTGAGTCAGACCAAAGTATCGCTTTTTGCTTACACAGGCGGAATCTATAATCACGACTCGTTCACCGCGGTCTACAGAGCTGGCTATGAGGCAGCCTTTGCGGTCAACCCAAGAAAACTGGGCGAAGACAGTATGTTGGAGATACCTAGGATCGATATCTATTCTCCTTCCTTAATAAAATTGAAGTTGAGATCATCTGGCTTGCATGAAAAAATCAGAAGTTTGTACCGGAGGGGATCATAGACAAGCCTGGCAAAAGAATTCTTATGATCGGAAATTACTTGACATCGCCTCGCCACAACAGGAATGTTTGGCAAGC
>JBCFBG010000081.1:0-4931 GCA_038562515.1 Anaerolineaceae bacterium | reverse complement strand
GCAGGATGTTCCTGCGCCAATGTTTCAGCCGGTTGACCCCACCTGGCTGCCATCGCCGGTCCATTTGCGAGACCTTCAAAACAATCGCCATGGAAGGGGCACACCCCGGCAAAGCCTTCGTCGCCCACTAATCGTGGAAGGCGCACGTGCCCCATTTCGGGGTGCATCAAGCCGTGCAGCAATTCCCCATTCACCATTGCTCCGCCGCCAATGCCTGTGCCAATAGTGAAATAGACCAGGTCGCTCAAACCCTTGCCCGCTCCCCAAATCGACTCTGCCAGGGCTGCTCCATTGACATCTGTGTCAAACCCAACCGGAATATCAAGCCCTTGTTCAAAAACACTGACCACATCAGCAAAAGCCCAGCCCGATTTAGGTGTCGCCAGAATATGCCCGTAGGTTGGCGAACCAGGGTGCGCGTCCAGCGGTCCGAAACAGGCGATACCCAGAGCTTCCAATTTTCCCAGCGAGAGTTCCTGTTCTTTGAAGAAATTCAAACACGCGCCTAACGTCTGTTCTGGAGTTGTGGTTGGCATCCGCGTTTCTGCCAAAATCTGGTTATTCTCATCGATCACCGCGCAGACAAACTTCGTCCCCCCACCCTCTATGCTTCCAATCAATTTCGCGCCCATTTTTACCTCATGCAAGTAACAGATAATTAATGATACCGCGAGTTTTTCCTAACAGCTACCTGTGCTCGCCACAAAGTGGACGAGTATTAGCTATGAGCTTTGAGCTTAATCAGGTAAACTTGAGGCTATGAAACTGATCACCATCACCACTGACTTTGGTAATTTAAACGGTTTTGTTGGCACGATGAAGGGCGTTATTTACGGCATCACGCCTGAAGCCCAAATCGTCGACATCACCCACGAAATCCCTGCCCAGGATGTCCGTACCGGCTCCATCGCCCTCTGGCGCTCTGTTCCCTTCTTCCCGGCTGGCACGGTCCACATAGCCGTGGTAGACCCGGGCGTAGGCACCACCCGCCGACCAATTGCCGCCAAATTGGGGAATCAATTTTTCGTTATGCCCGACAACGGGCTCATCACCCCCATGCTGGAAGACGCCGAAGCCGCCGGCAAAGAGATCACCATCGTCCACCTGGACAAACCTGAATATTGGCTTCCCTCGGTCTACACCACCTTTCACGGTCGTGATATTTTCGCGCCCAGCGGTGCCTGGCTTGCCAAAGGCACAGCCCTGCAGGAGATGGGCACAATCATAACTGACCCTGTGCGCACACCTTTACCCAAACCCCAAAAAACCGCGCAAGGATACAAGGCGAACATCATCGTGATTGATGTTTTTGGCAACTGTTCCACCAACCTGCGTGTTTCCCAAGTTCCTGACCTCGCTAAAGCCACGCTCCAGATTGCTGGTCAGACCATCGAAGGTATCGTACCTTCCTATGGTCACCGCAAGGTTGGCGACTTGGTGGCAGTGACAGATAGCGAAGGTTTCGTTGAAGTCGCGGTGGTCAATGGCAGTGCTGCCCGCAAGTTTGGCATCCAACTGGACGATCCGGTAGAGGTTGTTTTTCATGACTGATGCCGTGCCGCTGCCACTGGTTGTCAAGGACCTGACCTTTCAATACCACACGCGCAGCACACCTGCCATCCAAAACGTCAACCTGACCCTCGAACCGGGTCAGATTATGCTGCTGGCTGGTTCGTCTGGCTGCGGCAAAACCACCCTGATGCGCTGCATCAACGGGCTCATCCCGCACTCTTATAACGGCGAAATGCGCGGCGACGTCCTCATCCACGGACAATCGGTACACGGTATGGGTTTATCTCAAATATCCACTCACATCGGCACCCTTTTGCAGGACCCCGAACGCCAGATTCTGGGCACTTATGTGCTCAACGAAGTCTGCTTCGGCTTGGAATCGCAGGGTATGTCCCGCGAAGAAATGCTGCCAAGAGCCTACAAAGCGCTCGAGAGACTTCACATCCTTCATTTAAAAGATAAAGAGACATTTTTTACCTCAGGCGGAGAAAAACAAAAAGTTGCCCTGGCTGGGGTACTGGCAATGGAACCAGACATCTTGCTGCTGGATGAACCTCTCGCCAGCCTGGACCCAGCCTCCGCTCACGAGGCTTTGCTTGCTTTCAGGGAGCTGGCAGACGAAGGGCTTTCGATCATGATCGTTGAGCACCGCGTTGAAGACGTTCTTGCCATCCATCCTGAAAAAGTGCTTTACATGGACGAGGGAAAGATCATTTATAACGGGGATTCCAACGGCTTGATGGACGCGGTCGATTACAGCCGCATCAAATTGCCTGCCCCAGTCATCGCCAGGCGCGCCAAAAGCCATCCTGCGCCCCATTTTCAGCCCACCATACCCGCGGTTGACCCCCAAAGCCAACCATTAGTCTCTTTTCAGAACGTGCGTTTTCAATACAAAGAGGGCTCTCCCGAAGTACTGCACGGAATCAACCTGGATATCCGCGCCGGCGAAGTGATCGCGATTTTGGGGCATAACGGCTGTGGCAAAACCACCACCGTCAAGCACGCCCTCGGTTTGCTCAAGCCCACCAGCGGAAAGGTGCTGCTGGAAGGGGTCGATTCCAAAAAATCCACCGTTGCCACAGCTGCCAAAACCATTGGATACGTCTTCCAAAGCCCCAGCCAGATGCTTTTTGCTGCGTCTGTGCGTGAGGAGCTGGCATACGGTCCAAAAAACCTGGGCTTCAACCCAGAGCAAGTGGAAGCAAACGTCAATTGGGCAATCGAGACCGTCCACCTGGAAGAAGAGCTGCCCACGCCGCCTCTTGCGCTTTCCTTCGGGCAGCAAAAACGTGTTTCCATCGCTTCAGTGCTTTCGATGCGCTCACGCGTGCTGATGATGGACGAGCCCACAGCTGGGCAGGATTATTGGAATTATCAATCCTTCATGAGCACGATCCTGCAAACCCCCGGTTTCGATGCCATTGTTTTCATCACCCACGACCTGGATCTGGCGCTTATTTTTGCCAATCGTGTCGTGGTTTTGTATGGTGGTGAAATTGTTGCCGACGGTCACCCACAAGATATCCTTCAAGATGAAGAAAAGTTGAACAAATGGCGACTAATGCCAACTTCTTTGCTAAAATTGAATCAGCAATTATGGCCGCAAACCGGCCAATATTTGTGCGCGGAAGCGCTCAGCCAATTTATTTCTTAGATACTCGGAGGGTTTATTATGGAAAGTACGTACACAACTGGTAAGAAGAAGAACATTTGGGCATTTGGAACCAAACAGGTCGTCTATGCCGCCATCGGTGCCGCACTCTATGCTGTGGTCACCTGGGCATTCAACATCTGGCAGATCCCTGGTGCTGGTAATGTCGGCATCCGTCCTGCGGTTGTCATCCCCATGTTCTTCGGTATCGCTTTCGGTCCGATCGTCGGTTTCATCACCGGTTTCGTCGGCAACATCCTCGCTGACATGCTTAGCGGCTACGGATTCTGGCTCTGGTGGGACCTGGGCAACGGCATCATGGGTCTCATCCCTGGTCTTTTTGCTGCCCTTATCTTTGTCTATAACGAGAAGAAATCCATCCTGCTCGGCGAAGTCTCTGTTGTTTTGGGTGTCGCATTGGGAATGGCTGTTGCCAGTGTCTCAGAAATGTGGGTATCTGGCGCTGACATCAACACAGTCATTTTCGCCAACTTTTTGCCATCCTTCCTGACCAACATCGTCTGGGGTTTGATTTTGCTACCTGTTTTGATGGTCGCTTACGCTGCCATCGTCCAACGCAGCGGACGCTAAGGAGACTGAATAGATAGTGGGCGGTCAATTGACCGCCCACATCCTTCTCTCTTATGCTGGTTGCCTGGAACTACCGCTATCGCAATAGCCCCATGGATCACATCGATCCGCGGGCTCGTTTCATTTTCTCCTTTGCGGTCCTGTTTGCAGCCACAACCACCTGGAACCCGAATATCCTTTTTGCGGTATTTGTGATCGCGATCACCTGGTACAGCCTGGGAAAACTGACTTGGAAAGACACTCGTCTGGGTTGGTTGATGATCTCCATCATGCTATTTACCATGATCGTGGTCAACACCATCATTACCGGCGGCGGTGCCGGCGGTGTCGTCCCTCCTGGAGGTCAATTGGTCTGGCCTGACGGCGTGCTGCTTTTCGGGCGGCAGGTTAACGTGGGGTTGACGGTGGAACGCTTGTGGTTTGCGGTTTCGCAGTTGATGCGCATTCTTTCCATCTCCCTGGTTTTCATCATGATCCCGTACACCATGGATTCCCGTGCCTACGGTGTCACCTTCAGCAAGCTCGGTTTGCCCGACCGGCTTGCCTACACCATGGAACTCTCCTTCCGCTTCATCCCCACCCTGGCGCGCAACTTCCAGGTCACACTGGACGCGCAGCGGGCACGCGGCTTTGAGTTGGACGGGGGTAAAGGGAATATTATCCAGAAAATCAGGCAGGTGGCGCCACTCCTGATCCCGGTGACGATGAACGCTATCGTTTCCAGTGAAGATATCGCTAATGCGATGGACCTTCGCGGATTTGGTCAGCGCAAACGCACCTGGCTGTATGAACTCAAATTCCGATGGTGGGACTGGGCGATCATCGCCTTCTCAATCCTTTTACTCGCCACCACCCTATTGCTCGCCTATCGCTTCGACATGCGCCTCTTCTCCGTCCCACAATGGTGGTACGGACTGTTTCGTTAGCTGATAGCTTTAAGAATTGTAGGCCGGGTTCCGTAGTTGAACCCGGCTTTTTCTCAGGAGGGCATAGAAGCCGTCCTTTACGTTTGAGGTTTTTTTGTTACTAGTAGCGTCGAGACCTGCCTCGACCATTGACTCCAGGAACAGGCAGGCCTGTTCCCTACAAGATGCTTTCTTTTGGTAGGCCGAGACTTTGTCCGGCTTTTTTTGTAGGCCGGGTTCCGTATTTGAACCCGGCTTCTTGTTCTTTA
>JBCFBG010000080.1:0-4974 GCA_038562515.1 Anaerolineaceae bacterium | reverse complement strand
ACGGAGGGTTTCTAAACCCGCCCCTGTATTTCTCAATCAAGGTTCAAATGGTCAGGAATGGCCAGTGTCCATTCCGTACAAAGGTATGGAAGGGGATTAGCCCCTTCCATACGATCTTGTTCCTGAGGTTGAGGCAGGACTCAACCCTTCAAATCCCGCTTATTCGGTTCCCTAATTACCCTTTCACGGCTCCAGCCATCATACCGCGGACAAAGTATTTCTGCAGCGCGAAGAAGACGATCATCGGCAGAAGCATGGAAAGGAATGCGGCTGCGGTCAGTAGATGCCAACCCGCACCGAGCGAGGTGACCATGTTGCTAATCTGATAGGTCATCACAGGCTTGCTGCCGCCCAGGAAGACCAACGAAACCAGCAAGTCGTTCCAGACCCACAGGAACTGGAAGATCGCCAGCGAAGCGATCGCCGGTGTTATCAGGGGGAAGACAATCCTGGTGAATACCTGCCAGTGACTGGCACCATCCAGATAGGCGGATTCAAACAGGTCCTTGGGCAGTGAGCTCATGGAATTGCGCAGCATGTAAATTGCATAAGGCAGTCCAAATCCAGTATGGAAGAGCCAAACTGCGGGGAAAGTTCCATTGATTCCCATTCCTGCAAACATACGCAGCACTGGCACCAAGGTCATCTGAATTGGTACAACCTGTAAACCAACCAGGATCGCAAAGATAGCATACCTTCCCTTAAAGTCCATCCACGAAAAGGCATAGGCTGCAAACATAGCCACAAGGATCGGAAAGATCGTTGAAGGAACAGTGACAACCAGGCTGTTTATGAATGCGCGTCCCATGCCCCGGGGATTGACCAGGTCACTGAGATTGCAATTCATACCCAAAGGCTTGGTTCCGCTGGCACAAGCATCCAGATAGGTGCCGGTACCTCGGTAACCAGTCAATGCGTCCACATAGTTATCGATTGTGAAGCGAGTACTCAGCTTTTCAACATAACCCGCGTTCGGGTCTGGGTGTTGGGCTGTCGCCGGACCATTGTTGACGTCCAGTGCTGTCCACCAACCGGTGGTGTTAATGAGACTCAGCGGTCTGAATGAGGTTACCAACAGACCTATGGTTGGTATCAGCCAGATAATCAAAATGATCACGATGCCGATGCCCGTTCCGAGGTTGCTGGGCTCACGCTTCTTGCGAGGTTTGGTAAGAGGTTTTGATAGTGTAACGGTGGTCATCGCATCGCCTCCTGTTTGGTAAAACGGCGAATGTTCATAACGATGAAGGGAATTATGAACAAGATCAAAATCACAGCGATGGCTGTGCCACGACCGTATTGTGCATTGGTATACATTTCAGTGTACATGCGAGTGGCAATAACATTGGTTCCAAAGTTCCCGCCGGTCATTACGTAAACGATATCAAAGAGTTTTAACACATTGATCACCATGGTGGTGATGACCACTATGATGGTCGGTGCGATGATCGGTACCTGAACTTTGGAAAATATTTCAAAGTTGGTTGCCCCATCAATTCTGGATGCTTCAATGATCTCTTCAGGAATGGATTTAATCGCTGATGAAAGCAGGGTCATACAGAACCCAGTCCACATCCAGATGCCAACAACGATCAGCATAAAAGTGTTGAGTGGTACTTTCGAAAGCCAGGCGATTGGTTCAAAACCTAAACCTGTAATTACAGCATTCAGAATACCGGTCTGCACCTGGGAGGTGCCATAGTTATACACAAATTTCCAGATAACACCCGCCCCGACGAAAGAAATTGCCATCGGCATGAAAATTATTGCCTTAGCCAGGGCTTCTCTCTTGATGCGGTCAACTAACACCGCAAAAATCAAACCAATACCAACGGTACCAGTGACCATTACCAGCAGCCACTTGATATTATTGCCATAAGATGATGTCCAGAAACTTTCCCACGTAGTCTTTGCTGATTCGGTGTTCAATTCATTGGTTAATGCGTAACGGTAATTCTCCATCACTCCCCAGCAAGGTTGACCCTCCCGGCAGGTGGTTGCAGCGGAGGCAGTGCCGTTAGCATTTTGAAAACTCAGCCCAACCGTGTTAACCATTGGGTAAACAATAAATATGGTCATTACGATCAGTGCGGGAAGCAAATAAAGCCAGGGAATACCCATTTTTTGCTTCATGACGGGTAATGCTGTTGCTCTTGCCATGCTACCTCCCCATGGTATTAAGAGAGGAGGCGCCATATTGGCGCCTCCAAATTTGTTGGAACTATTGAGCCATTGCGTCAGCTTGGGCTGCTGCGATGGTATCCAGGATGGCGGTCAAATCGCCACCATTTACAAAGTCGGTAATTCCGCTGAACTCAGCGCTGCCAAAGCCGCCGGGGATGGAATCGCCGATGTCGGGGGTAAAGCCGGTAGCACTGGAAAGCAGCTCGGCTTTCTTGATCGCTTCTGCTGAAGCGTAGGAGGCATTACCAGCTGCGTTCGGAGTTAAGTCGAAGCCAACCTGTGCCCACATTTCACCGCCCTTATTAGAGGAAAGGTATTTGACCAGTGAGCGAACTGCCGGGGTGTCGTTAAAGACCATCAGCCAGTCGGAACCACCCTGTAGACCCTGTGCACCAGGGACGCCAAAGAAGTCATAATCGACGCCATAAACCTTGTCGGGATAGGTGCCCAATAGGGTACCGCTCGCAAAACCAGATTGTTTCACCATAAAGGCTTCCGGAACATCCGAGAAGACTTTTAGGATGGCATCATTGAAGCCGGTTGAGAGCGTGCCTTCAGCACCGGCAACAGTGTACATTGGATCTTTAGCCCATTTGCCGTAGATTTCATAAGCTGCTTTCACACCTGCATCATTGTAGGGGATCTCGCCAGCGATGATCTTGGAGACATATTCGGGGCCCTGGGTTACGAGCAGGATGTCCTGGATGAAGTCGGTACCGGTCCAGCCAGTGGCATCGCCAGATTCCATACCCAATGACCACGGCACATTGCCATCAGCAACCATTTTTTCCACAAGGGCATCTAATTCTTCCCAAGTGGTCGGAACGGTGTAGCCAGCTGCCTGGAAATTCGCAGGGCTGTACCAAACAAGGGTCTTGACATCTGCTTTGACAGGAAGACCGAGCCAGCGACCATCGATTGTGCCAATTTCACCCCAATAACCAGCGTAGTTGGCAGCGTTCGCGCCAAGAGTGGTCATATCGATAAGTTTGTCTTTGTATTGAGAGAGTTGGGTCACATTCCAGAAGGTGATATCTGGTGGAGTACCAGCCTGGACGCGGGTATCCAGCAGAGCCTGGTCACGGGACGATTCGGGGGTCACGGTGACACCGCAAGCTTCTGACCACGGAGCTAAAATCGCGGTCAGTTTGGCTTCCTCTTCACCTGACCATTGATAGAGCATGGAGAGAGTGTCTCCAGCTTTCACATCGGTGCAGTCAATATCACCAGGAACCGGAACTACAGGTTCTTGGGTTGGGGCAGCCGGCTGTGCGCAGGCGCCAAGGACGAGGGTGGACACTAGCAAGACTGCTAGCAAGGTCCAGGAAATTCGGTTCTGTTTCATTTGATTCTCCTCTCGAATTTGAAACATGTTAAAAAAAACATTTTTGACTTGTTAAGAAAGTAGTCGACTTTCTTCTAATTTTCGGGTGGAGTCCCGAATAATTAGCGTAGTAGGGAGAGAAATCATGCGGCTTTCCGGGAAATCCAGTTTCATCAGACGCATCAATAAGTAGCATGATTCCTGGGCAATCTTGCCCGCAGGCACGCGAACTGTAGTTAGAGCTGGTGAGACAAAAGACGCCAGGGGGATGTCGTCGAAACCGACGACTGAAACATCGTCAGGGATCGATAGCCCGGCTTCACTGAGGGCAGAATACGCGCCCAATGCCACATTATCACTGGCGACAAAAACAGCTGTGAATTCCTGCTCTGAATCGAGCAGGGATTTCATCTCCAAATATCCGCTTTGGATGTCAAAGTCAGCTTCACGCACCAACTGCGAGTCAAAAGTGATTCCAGCCTTCCGTAGGGCTGATTTGTAGCCGTCCAGTCGCTGACTGGCGGATGAAAAGGCAAACGCAGCATTGGTGATGCAGGCAATTTTGGTATGCCCCAACGCTATCAAGTGGTTCACAGCGGTTTCAGCTGCCGTCAGGTTGTCCACATCCACCGAATGCAGGGATGATCCCGGAATGTAGCCCATAATCACCACCGGGATATCCGTTTCTTCCAATGCTTTCAACCCAGGGTCGTCCAAACGGGGGGTCATGATGATCAAACCATCAATGTGATGGGCGCGGGTGAGTTCGAGATATGTCTGTAATTGTTGACCAGGTTCAACCCATTCCAAAAGCAGCCCCTGTGAATTTTGTTTGAGCGCATCCAGTAATCCGCCCAAAATCTGGGGCAAAAAGGTGTCAGAAGCGATGTAGTGGGGTGCACGACTGATAATCAGACCGATATTCTTGGTTTGATTGGAGGCGAGGGCTCGGGCAGAAGCGTTGGGGTAATAGCCAAGTTGTTTGGCGGCGGAGCGTACTTTTTCTGCAGTTTCAGGGCGGATGGCAAAACGTTCTTCGTTATTCAGCACAAAGGAGACCGTGGTCCGTGAAACCCCAGCCAGGTTCGCAACATCCTGACTTGTGATCCTTTTGTTCATCCCTTCCTCGTGTTGATTAACGCGCGTTAGTTATGTTATTCAGAGTATAACAAACTTGTTAGTCAAAGTCAAGAAAAACAAGATTATGCTTGTACAGACGGCTCAACCGGGAGAGGTGGGGTATAGCTCATAGCTGATAGCTCATGGCTCATGGCTCATGGCTCATGGCTCATGGCTCATGGCTCATGGCTCATGGCTCATGGCTCATGGCTCATGGCTCATGGCTCATGGAAATAATTGTATTTTGTTTTTCCGTTTGTCAAGTCTTTTCCTATCAGCTATCAGCTACCTGTACTCGCCACGAAGTGGACGGGTATCAGCTTCTTTCCCTATCAGTTGTAAGCTAC
>JBCFBG010000003.1:25753-59212 GCA_038562515.1 Anaerolineaceae bacterium | reverse complement strand
TTAGCCGGGTCCTATTTCATTGCCAGCCTGCTGTCAAAGTCAAAAACAGGTATAAATCGCTTGTTTACGTTGGTGATTCTAAGCGTCGGTTTATTGGTCTTTGGTTTGTCACTCACACTGCAAAGTCAAAACCTACAACCGGGGTTTGGAAGCCATTGGTTGGATTACCTGGTTTTGTCTATCCCAGGCTTATTTTTGGTGTGGATTGTGCAAACCCTGTTCAAGAAGAGATACGCTGCCACCTTGGGTGTGCTCTGCCTGATAGGGCTTGCAGCCGGGTTGATCTTTCCAACCATTGAGCTTTGGAACAAGACCGAAGGTTTGAGTCCTCGAGATGGCTATTCACTGGATGGAAAACAGGACTTCTATCTGTATTCGCCTAATGAGATGGCGGCGGCTGAATGGCTGGCTAAGGCACCAGTTGGTGTCATGGCTGAGGCGGTCTCCGAAACTGGCGGTAGCTATACTACCTACAATATCATCTCAACTTTCTCAGGCATGCCGACCGTCCTGGGATGGATCGGGCATGAATCACAATGGCGGGGCGGATACCTGGAAATTGGTTCGAGACAATCGGACTTGCGGGTTCTATACGGTACTTCGGAATGGAGCCAGGCTGAGAGTGTGATCGACCTGTATAATATACGCTATGTTGTGGTTGGTGAACTGGAGCGCCAGACTTACCAACTCGACGAGAGAAAATTTGAAGAGAACTTGATCAAGGTTTTCGACAGTACCACGGTCGATATTTACGAGGTCAGAAATCCATAAAATGAGCGAAGAAAGCGCAGTAGGCAACGAATTAAGAATAAATAATGGGCTGAAACCTACCTTCACTTGGGTTTTGCTGGCGTTTGCGATCGGATTGAGCCTGAGGCTGGTTTTGCTTGGTGCGATGACCTACACCCAAAATGAATTGGTATTGGTCAACCAGGCGTTGCAGATCTCTCAGAGGGTGAGCACGGCAACCAGTGCAGTGCCTGTTTATTCCGGACTGACTGGCTGGCTATTTTTCCTCTTTGGACCTTCTAATTTCCTGGGTCGAGTCTTGCCAGCCTTGGTTGGAGCGTCTCTTCTATTGTTGCCTTGGCTTTGGAAAGAGCAACTCGGGCAAAAAGCAGCCTTGATATTGTGCTTTGCGCTGGCATTGGATCCAACCTATTTGGTGTTTTCACGGGCAATTCATGGCGGTATTTTTGCGATTGCAGGCTTATTGTGGACACTCACTTTGATAAAGAATGACCGACCACTGCTGGCGGGGGTATCCCTGACTATTGCCTTCCTAAGTGGTCCTTCTTTTTGGAGTTTTCTTCTCATTTTCGGCTTGATCTTAGCGATATCAAAGGTAATTAATCCAGAGCTGGGAAAGGCTCTGTTTCCGTTCCAATTCAGAAACGGGAAAAAGGACTGGATACGTCTTGCTGCTGGTTTTGTTGTCAGCGCTTTTCTGATCATGACCAGTTTCTTACTCCAGCCATCCGGAATGGGCGGTGCGGCAAGTGGTTTGGTGTCCTTTTTCGAGAATTTCGCTCAACCTTTCGATAGGCTTATATATCATGTGATATATTTGCTTCTTGCGCATAGTATTTTACCATTGATAATCTTTTTGATTGGATTCTTCAAGTCACGCTCATCCGAAATGGGGGACTGGTATCGAATAGCCGCTGTTTCCATCCTCGGTTCGTTGTTGATTGGCTTCCTGATTTCCCGCGATAGCTTCGAGGTTTTACTTCTGCCGGTTCTAATATGTTGGATTGGTGGCGTGGCTTGGCTGGGAAAGTGGCAATTTAAACTAGCAGAATCGAGCTTATCGGTTGTTTTGTTGATGGGATTTGTACTGGCAATTTTGACATATCTTTCAGTAAACTTTACCCGGATTTCTCAATTGCCATTGGGAACACCACAATTTTGGAACATTTTTCTGATGATCGCCGCAGGAATCATACTGCTCGTTTCTGCCTGGTGGCTGGTCAAATTTGGGTGGTCCATAGGGAATGGTAACCAAGTTTTCCTACTTACCTTCCTCATTTTCTTAGCCATTGTCAGTATGGGTAGCACCACTCGAAGTATGAATATTGACCAACAAATTCGTTCATTGGAATATGTAGATAACCAATTAATTCTGCCAAATAATGACGTCGATGCGATTCTGGAAGATTTTTCGCGAACAGGAAAAACGTTGCAACAATGGGGTGGTTTCAGCCTGCTTGACTTGCCTGAAGAATATTCCTGGTATTTTCGTGGCTTTGCGATCGAAAGGAATCAACCGGGTTCGAGTATGATGTTGACAAGAACCACCAGCATGCCAACGCAAAGTGACGAATTTCGAGGCAAAAACGTGGTTTTGGAAAGAACAATCGATTGGCACAGAGAACCGTTGACAACTTACCTGAAAGCCTTGAGTGGAAAGACCAAGCCGTTTATTGATCAAAAAGGCGTTTTATGGGTTCGAACATTTTTATTTACAGGAGCATCCCAATAATATGTGTGAAGAGACTATTCAAAATCCACCGAGCACCATCGCCATTGACGGTCCGGCTGCCTCCGGGAAGTCGACTATTGGAAATTTGATTGCCAACAAACTTGGATATATTAGCCTGGATACCGGCATAATGTATCGTTCTGTAGCCTACAAAGCCATCAAGGAAAATTTGGATGTTTTTGATGGTGATGCGGTTAGTGAAATGGCAGAGAAAATTTCTATTGATATCCGACCTTCCCATGAAGATGACGGACGTCAGTTTGACGTGATTATTGATGGGATTGATCGTTCCTGGGACATCCGTTCTCCAGGGGTCAACCAGGTTGTTTCAGAGGTCTCGGTATACCCGAGGGTGCGTAATGCTATGACCAGGCTTCAACGTGAAATCGCTAAAAGCGGCAAAATCGTGATGATTGGACGTGATATCGGCACGGTAGTTTTACCGGATGCCGACATGAAAATATACCTGGAAGCCAGTGTCGATGTACGCGCTCAACGCAGATATATCGAAGAGTTGGGGCGAGGCAAAAAAGTCTGCCTGAATGAAATTGAAGATTCGTTACGACACCGCGATGAACTCGACTCGGGGAGGGCAATTGCTCCGTTGAAACCAGCGGAAGATGCGGTTGTGGTCAACTCTGATGATATGACCGTCTATGAGGTGGTTGAATTCATTTTGGGATTGATCGCTAAAAGATAACGCCACTTATTTTTTCCAACGGACAAAAAGTAGTTTGCCGCACTGTATTGCCAAAAAGAGTATACAAATTCGAAGGAGCCAACAAAGCAAAACGACAGGCTGTGAGAGTTGGGAAAGTTACATACCTGACTGTCCAGATAGATTTTGACTTTAGAATCCGCACTCCTGGTTATCGTCCGCCCCTCACAGATAAAGCAGGACCACACCGACCACTGTCACCAGTGCGCCGAGAACCTCAAACCACCTAATTTTTTCTCTAAAAGCCAGCCAGTTGACCGGGATGATCAGGACAGGCATGATCGACATGATAGCTGCCGCAACTGCTGCAGGCGCATTTTGGATAGCCAACAGCGAGAACCCAACCCCCAGGACCGGTCCAAACAAAGCCCCGGCTGCAGTCATTCGCACAGATTGCCCATCATTGAGAAGTACACGCAGCTTTTGCCAGTGGTTGCCGATCAGAAAGAACAGGATGAAGCCAGCGGTCGATGCGATGATGCGCACCTGGGTGGCTGCAAAGGGGTCATAATCCCCCATACCCTGTTTGCTCAGGATCAGGCCAACGGATTGACCTACCGCTCCCATCAGACCGCAGAAAACACCATAAGAATTTACACGCAATTTCAGATTTTTCTTTTCCCCGCGAGTCAGAATGACCACAGCGATGCCTGCCAGAGTGAGGGCGATGCCCACAACAGCCAAGGATACCAGGCGCTCACCAAAGATAAAGTAGCTTAGTACACCCGTCAAAACTGGAGAGAAGCTCATCAGCAGCAGAGTAATGCGCGCGCCGATGCGCACGTAGGCTTCGAAAAGGAAAATATCGCCGATTACAAAGCCTACCACACCGGAAAGTGACAGCCAAAACCAGGCGGAAGGCGAGGCGTCGGTTGCAAAGGGATTTCCGCGGTATATCCATAGAAAGACGCTTATCAAGCCCAGGCCGAAGATCATGCGCAAAAAGCTGACCGCCAGCGAGGTGGTACGTTTGCTGGCACGTTCAAAAAAGGTGCTGGATATGACCCAGAAAAAGGCAGTCAGCAGCGCAGAAAATTCACCGATATGGCTAGGATTCATGGCAGGTTCCTCAAAGGCGCAATATTATCACGAATGCAGTCTTGGTGGGGAAGGGGGGAAGTGATAGTAGATAATCGACAGTCACTCAACCTCCTACTGCGTCAGGCGACATTTCTTTGATATCTTTCGAATTCACAAGGCGCTCATGCTATAATTTCTGATCATGGCTCTGGAATTCGGAAATAATTTGGCAATCACATTAACAACGAGCTTGAGCACACAGGCTTTCAAAGCGACATCTCTGATTTTCCCCCTGGTTTTTCTGGCTGTGATGGTATTCATCGGCCTCAAACATTTTGATTTTTCCCTCCTGAAAGACGCATTCAAGAATCGTTGGCTTTACATTCTGACTTTATTGGTCCTGCCTTTCCTTTTTGCGATTGTTAAGCCATTTGACGGACAGATCCTGGGCTTTAGTGGTGAATATTTCAGCCCGATCGTACCTCTATTGAGCCTGCTGCCAATTTTGCTAGCAGTAGGCACTCTTAGTCCCCTGTTTGGTATCATCCTGGGTGTTGTGACGGCCGTGGCACAAATGCTGGTGTTTGGGCAAGACCTCTCCGCGATGTTATTTTACCCTGGCATGGGTCTGCTCATGGCGGTCCTCATCAACGAGACACCAGAAGATACGAGCAACTGGCGGACCATCATCAACAAGCTTTTTGAAGCTGGAATGCTCAGTCTTCCTTTTTGGATGCTTTGGCAATTTAACCTTGGCTTTGTACAGGGATTGAGGGATGTGATTTCCATTCTTAGCCAGGCAATCTTACTATGGGTCACTCATTTGCCGGAACTGATCATCTCAGCGATCGTGCTTTACTTCTTCATCCGCTTTCTCAAGGAAGAATGGAAACCAAAGGCTTTTCTCATCAGCCAGGGCTTCGGGAGCATTTTTAATGCTGTGATTGCTCAAATTGACGAAATGAGTAAGGGCAATTTTGACTATCTGAATCAGGCTCAACCCCGTACCAGCGGCGAAAAAGCGGTGTTTGACTCGCTCGAGAACCTGCGTCGCAGCATGCAGGTTCGAACCGACACAC
Source organism: Anaerolineaceae bacterium (assembly GCA_038562515.1). GTDB lineage: Bacteria > Chloroflexota > Anaerolineae > Anaerolineales > Anaerolineaceae > Mesolinea. The sequence continues at coordinate 53,913 of JBCFBG010000003.1, read as the reverse complement.
AATCGCGTTTGTTATCCCTCGATCCAAGCCATTATTCCCGCGAAGGATATGACCTGGTCATGTCTTCGATCCTTCGAGCGGCTCTTACCAGAGATGCCAGCTCGGCTCGAGTTGTTTTGCTCGAGGCATCCCCAGTCAGGAATAAACCAGAAATGAGGCTGCGGACCGGGCAAGGAGAGCAAACTCGAAATTATGCCTATCTTGATACGTTGATTCTGGAAAAAATCGCGGATCAGGAGCAATTGGTACTCAGTAATATTAAAATCGACCAATACTTTGGGTTGACGCCAGGCACACCCTATCCACAGGCGTTGATTGCCTTACAACTGAGTGGGGGGGCGTCATCTCAGGGGATCCTTTGGGTCGGTTTTGAGCAAAATCATTGGATTAGCAACGAGGAACTTGAACTCTACAAAGAGCTCGCTTTCAGGGCTTCAGCTACCTTGAAAACCAAGGAACAGATTGTCAAAGTTCAAACAGAGAAAAGCTGGCTGAATGAGTTGCTCAACTCCATTCCAGACCCCATACTGGTAGTTGATCCGAGTGGGACAATCCAGTATCAAAACCTTGCCAGTAAGGATTTGATTGAGGATTCACTCGGTCTGACGAAAAGCGGACCAAAAGGTCAGCAAATTATGCAATCCCGACTTATTGAACTAACCCAAAGTAGTAAGGCAGCCAAAGAACGAAATAAAACTATCACGTTGGGAAACCAGAAGGAATATGGTGTTGATGTCTATCCCGTCAAAATGGAAGGCAGAGATACCGGTACGATCATCTATCTCAAAGATTATCAATGGATAAACCAGGCGAATAAGGAGAAGAACGAATTCGTAAGCAACATCAGCCATGACCTGCGTTCACCGTTGAAATTGATGAAAGGCTACACCAGCCTGATCAAACATATCGGTAACCTGAGCAGCCAACAGGAAGTGTTGGTCAACCGCCTGGAAGCAGGAATCGAAGATATGAAACGCCTGGTCAATAAAGTACTTGACATGGAAAGGTTGGATGCTGATATCGGTTTAATCTATACTACCTTCGATATCAAGGAAATGATCAATGAGACCATCGCCATGCTAAACGTCCAGGCGCAGCAAAAGAAAATTGCATTCAACACAGATTTGGGGACAATTAAAGCACCATACATTTCCGCAGACCGGATCTTGCTGCAACAGGCGATCTACAACCTTCTGGAAAATGCGATCAAATTCAGTCCCAGGGGCGAAACGGTTTTGATTAAGGCCGAGAAAGACGCATCCTGGATGCACATCACCGTACAAGATCACGGTAAAGGGATTGCTCCACTTGATCAGTCCCGCATCTTCAACCGCTTCTTTTTCATAGATGATGAGCCCAGTTTTGACAACCGGGGTCAGGGTTTGGGTTTGGCTATCGTGAAATCAATTGCAGAAAAACACGGTGGTAACATCAGCGTCGAAAGCAAACTGGGTGAGGGAAGTCTGTTTTATCTTGACATTCCCTTACATCGCCTTGAAGGACTGAAGAAAACGTCGTAAACTTAGACACACGCAAAGGCAATAACCGATAGTGTTGTCAATGCAACAAAGCAAACGAATTTTCGCATTCAATCAACCAAAAGAGGAGAATCTGAGGGAAAATTGAGAAACTCGATTCAAAAAAACTTGACAGAATACAGAGACTAACCCTATAATATTAGTTTGCGAAATTATTCGATACAGACAAAAACGCACTGGAAGATTAAGTTCCAGCGGGTTTTTTGTGTCTTAAAATATCCTCACCGTATTGGAGGTATGAGTGGAAACAAAAGCAATGAAAGCACTGCGAATTAACCTTGCTTCACCGGAAGTGATTAGAAGTTGGTCTTATGGTGAAGTCCTCAAACCCGAGACTATCAACTACCGTCGGCTACGTCCTGAAAAAGATGGCTTGTTCTGTGAAGCGATTTTTGGCCCTACCCGTGACTGGCAATGTTATTGCGGAAAGTATAAGAACCCTCGTTACAAAGGGATCGTCTGCGATAAATGTGGTGTTGAGGTCACCAAGTCTTCCGTCCGTCGCGAACGGATGGGTCACATCGACCTGGCTGCCCCGGTAGCCCACATCTGGTATACCCGCCGGATTCCCTCTTATCTTGGTTTGTTGTTGGATATTTCCCGCAAAAACCTTGATCGCGTGCTTTATTTTGCTCAATATATTGTTACTTATGTTGATGAGGACGGTCGTCAGAAAGCCCTCAAACGCCTTGAAGACGAAAACAGCGTTTCAGAACGCGAACTTGGCGATCAACTGAATTTACAAATCGCGGATACCAAAAAACATCGTGACGCGCAGTTGAAACAACTTGACATTGAAATTGCCAGTGTTGAAAATGAATACGACGAGAAGGTTGCCAGCCTCTTTGAGCCTGTCATTTCCGCCGGTCAGGATTTGGAACGTGAACTTGGCGAAAAAGCTGGGAAAACCATTCGCAAAGCCATCATTTTCGATGTTGAAGGCGTGAAGCAAACCATCGTTGAGCCTGGTCAGGAAGTAACTGGCAAACATATTGCTGACGTTCAGGATATGGTTCGCGAGCGCATGGAAACTCTCGAAAAGGGTCTCAAAGCAGAACGAAGCGAACGCATAGAGAAACTGGGCATCAAACGTGAAGAAGTCAAAGCTGAAGCAGATTTAACCATGGAAGGTCTTCGTCGCCAGTTGGATGACGAAGGTGACATAACCAAAACAGAAAATGCTCGCAAGAAAGATGAACTATATGAACTTGAGCCATTCACTTTCATGAGCGAATCACGCTATCGTGAATTGAAATCACGATGGGGAAATGTCTTCAAAGCTGACATGGGCGCCGAAGCATTTTATGACATTCTGCGTCGTTTGGATTTGGACACTCTTTCTGAAGAGCTCTGGAACGAAGCCCGCACTACCAAGAGCAAACAAAAACGCAAGAAAGCCACCAGCCGCTTGAAGGTTGTTGAAGCTTTCCGCCGCTCAACCAACCGACCTGAATGGATGATCCTAACAGCTTTACCTGTTATTCCTCCTGATTTACGTCCAATGGTTCAGCTGGATGGTGGGCGTTTTGCGACTTCGGACTTGAACGATCTTTATCGCCGTGTGATCAACCGCAACAACCGTCTTAAGAGACTGCTTGAACTGGGTGCACCCGATGTGATCGTTCGCAACGAAAAACGTATGCTCCAGGAAGCAGTTGACTCATTGATCGATAACTCACAACGTGGGCGCTTGCTCTCACGACGTGGACGCCGTGAGCTACGCTCACTCTCCGACATGCTCAAGGGCAAGAAAGGGCGTTTCCGCCGCAACTTACTGGGTAAGCGTGTTGACTATTCTGGTCGTTCCGTAATTGTTGTTGGTCCGCATCTCAAATTATTCCAGTGCGGTTTACCTAAGACAATGGCTTTGGAGCTCTACCGACCATTCGTTATTGCAGGTTTGGAAGCCCATGGTTACACCAGCAACATTAAAGGTGCCAAGAAGTACATTGAACGCAACCGTCCTGAGGTTTGGGAAGTGCTTGAAGAGGTGATCAAAGATCGCCCTGTATTACTAAACCGTGCCCCAACCCTTCACCGCCTTGGTATTCAAGCTTTTGAACCCATTCTGGTTGAGGGCAGTGCAATTCAACTACACCCACTTGTGACCACCGCATTCAACGCCGACTTTGACGGTGACCAGATGGCTGTACATGTTCCGTTATCTGAAAAAGCTGTTGTGGAAGCACGCGAGTTGATGCTCGCAAGCAAGAACTTACTCAAACCTGCTAGTGGTGAACCTGTCATTTCCCCAGGAAAGGATATGGTTTTAGGTGTTTATTACCTGACAATGGAACCGACAGAATCTCAAAAGGGCGAATTGCGCGTTTTCGGATCTATTAACGAGGTGCTGTTAGCTTACCAGCTCCAACAGGTAAAAGTTCACACACGTATCAAATTGCGCGTTATGACCTGGTTTGACGACAAGGGCGATCGGATGGCTGCGCCTGAGAGAAAAATCTTGGAAACGACGGTAGGTCGAGCAATATTCAACGACATTCTTTCGAATAAGATGCAGTTTATTAATAAAACCTTGGATAAGGGTGGTGTTCGTGACTTGATCAGTGAGATTTATGACACTGAAGGTCTGGAAGAAACCACGCGCATTGCTGACAGCGTGAAAGAAATCGGTTTTCGCTACGCCACACAATCTGGATCAACCCTGGCTGTCTCTGATATCACTGTTCCACCTGAGAAGAAGCAATACATTGACGAAGCCCTCATTCAGGTTGAGGAATACCAAAGAGCCTATAACCGTGGTTTGTCTTCTGAGCTGGAGCAAAACAACAATATTATCAAGGTCTGGCAAGACACAACCAGCAAAGTTGGGCAGGCTGTACGAGATCATCTTGATCCAAGTGGCAACCTTTCTACCATGGCGCTTTCCGGAGCGACCAAGGGCGGTTTTAGCCCGATCTCCCAGATGGCTGGTATGCGCGGTCTGGTTGCTGACCCTTCGGGTCGTATTATTCCAATGCCGATTCGTTCAAACTTCCGCGAAGGCCTTTCTGCTTTGGAATACTTTATTTCTACCCATGGTACCAGAAAAGGTCTGGCAGATACCGCACTTCGTACGGCAGAAGCTGGTTACCTGACACGTCGGTTGGTGGACGTTGCCCAGGATATCATCATTAACAATGAAGACTGCGGCACCCAGGAAGGTATTTGGATCAACAGAGCTGATGATATTGCCGGACAACCTTTTGGAGACCGCCTGATTGGTCGTTTGTTGGCTCAGCGACTTGTGCACCCAGCAACCGGTGAAATCATTGCAGATCGAAACGATCTGATGACGAAAGATTTAATCAGCAAGATTAACGAAGCAGAGGTTGAGAAGGTTTTTGCTCGCTCTCCGCTAACTTGTGAACTTGTTCATGGTATTTGCGCCCGCTGCTATGGCACCGATCTTGGTCGAGGTGATATGGTCAAGCTTGGTTCAGCTGTGGGCATCGTTGCAGCCCAATCCATTGGTGAGCCAGGTACACAGCTAACGCTGCGAACCTTCCATACCGGTGGTGTTGCCGCCGGCAGTGACATTACCACGGGTTTGCCCAGGGTTGAAGAATTATTCGAAGCCCGACGCATGCCTAAAGATGAGGCAGTGGTTTCTGAGATTGCTGGCTTTGCTACAATAGTGCAATCAGAAAAGAATCCTGATCAGCGCACAGTGCACGTCGAAAATACAGTAATGATTTCTGATGAGTACGAAATCCCTTCAGATTGGGAAATCAAGGTCAACGAAGAAGACGAGATCGCCAAGGGCGCGGTTATTGCCAGCCATGATGAAACTACCATCACAGCCAGCAATGCCGGACGCGTTCGCTACGAAGGCCGCCGTGTGATCGTTTCCTACGAAGACAAACAGGAACAAATTTACGAAATTCCCACAACTGCCCGGCTGATCGTTAGCGACAGACAAACCGTTGAAGCCGGTCAACCATTGACCGAAGGCTCGATAAATCCTCACACCATCTTGAAGATCAAAGGTCGCGAAGAAACTGAGGTTTACCTGCTCAAGGAAATTCAGCAGGTCTATCGTACCCAGGGTCAGAACATTAACGACAAGCACTTTGAAGTGATCATTCGAAAGATGCTCAACAAAGTACAGATTGTTCGACCTGGCGATACCAAGTATTTGCCCCAGGATCTTGTCGATCGACTTGAGATTCGTAAAGAAAACGAGGAACTGCTTGCCAAAGGCTTGCGCCCGGCCCGCTATGCAGAAATTCTTTTGGGAGTTTCAAAAGCATCCTTGAGTACGGATTCCTTCCTGTCGGCATCCTCCTTCCAGCACACTATCAAGGTGTTGGCAGGGGCTGCAATTGAATCGAAGGTTGATCCCCTATACGGTTTGAAAGAAAATGTCATCATCGGCAAACTGATCCCAGCCGGTACCGGGTTTGAGCCTGGACGCTTTGATCAGGCTGAGGATGCTGTGGTTCCGGGTAAACCGGACATTGAAGTCGGACAACTTCAAATCTTCCCCGAAGATGAGATTGATCAGTTCGATGAATTAGAAGACGAACATCTTTACGACGAAACCGATTTCGATAGCCTTGATGAGTTAGAAGCTTCACTTGATCCTATCGACTTAGGGGACGAAGACATCGAACTAATCACCATTGAAGATGAAGATTTGATAGATGAAGACGAAGAAGATTTCGAAATCGAACTTGATGAAGATGAAGACTTGTTTGAAGGTGAAGACGAAGATTAGTCTATAGATTTCCTAACATTACAAACACCCGGAGACCCAAAACTCTGGGTGTTTGTGCTATAGTTAAAGGTCGTTAGTACCCGAAAGAAAAATTTGAACACGAGTAATAAGTTATGACCTCTACCAACGTCACCAAAGTCAATATCAACGCTGAAATGCAGCAATCCTATTTGGATTATGCCATGAGCGTCATTGTCTCACGCGCGCTACCTGATGCGCGGGATGGCTTGAAACCAGTTCAGCGCAGAATCCTTTATGCCATGTACGACATGGGTATCCGGGATAACACTCCGCATAAGAAATCAGCCAGAATCGTTGGTGAAGTGCTTGGCAAATATCACCCTCATGGTGATTCTGCAGTTTATGATGCGATGGCGCGTATGGCTCAGGATTTCTCAGAGCGATATCTTTTGGTTGATGGGCAGGGGAACTTTGGTAGTATCGATGGCGATCCACCAGCAGCAATGCGCTACACTGAAGCCAGGCTTTCCCCGATTTCTATCGAATTGCTTAACCAACTCGACCTGGAAACGGTCAATTTTGTAGACAATTTTGACGGCACACTCAAAGAACCTTCAGTTTTACCGTCGGCGTTCCCCAATCTGCTGGTGAATGGTGCTTCAGGCATCGCTGTCGGTATGGCGACCAACATCCCTCCCCATAATTTGACAGAAGTGGTTGACGCCATCGTGATGATGCTTGAAAACTGGGATCGAATTGAGGACATCACTGTTGATGACCTGATGGTCCACATCAAAGGACCAGATTTTCCGACTGGCGGCATGATCTTACAGGATGAAAGCTCTGAACCACTCTCCCAGATCTATGGCTCAGGTCATGGCACTGTAAAAATGAAGGCTCAGACAAGACTGGAAGAAATGTCCCGCGGAAGAATGCGAATCATTGTGACAGAACTGCCATTCATGGTCAATAAATCCTCGTTAATCGAAAGAATTGCTACTATCATTCGGGAAGGCGGATTGGAAGGAATCACAGATTTGCGTGATGAATCTGATCGGCAAGGCATGCGCATTGTATTTGATTTGACGAAAAATGCAGATTACGAAAGCATTTTGACCACCCTCTATAAACGCACCCAATTGCAGAGCACTTTTGGTATCAATATTCTTGCCCTGGTTGACGGCAGCCCACACCGGCTTTCTTTAAAGCAGGCTTTACGAGTTTTCGTTGAACACCGCATTGAAGTCGTCCGACGCAGGAGTGAATTTCTTCTGCGCAAAAATGAAGAGCGTCTGCATATTCTCAAGGCACTGCGCATCGCCATTCAGAACATCGATGAAATAATCCGCATCATAAAAAAATCCCAATCAGTGGATGACGCCCGAAAAAGCCTGATGACCAAATATGGTCTTGACGAAATTCAGGCGAATGCCATTCTCGAAATGCCCTTACGTCGGTTGGCTTCATTGGAGCGTCAAAAGATCGAGGATGAGTTCAAGGAAGTAAGCAAGACCATCGAAGACCTCAAAGCCTTGTTGAAATCACCTAAGAGAATGAGGCAAGTGGTGATCGAAGAATTGCGAGAGGTAAGACAGAAGTATGGCGACAGCCGCAAAACGCAGATTTACAATTTACGTGAGGGCGAAAAAGCCTCCGATTTCCTCACCGTAACAGATGTAATGCCTCTTGAACACTATTGGGTGGAAATCACCGAAGACGGGCTGCTTTCTCGAACTGAGAGTGATAAGAACAATCGTCTTGGCGGCGAGAAAGCTCCCTGGAGCCTGATCAGAACAAATTCACACCAGACGATTTTCCTGGTGACAACGGAAGGAACCGCCGCAGCAATTGCGTCACTTTCCATCCCCGTTCAACGGGATAACAACAATGCTTTGCCTGTTCACAAGGTGGCGCCGCTGCATCCGAACGACATTCTGCAGACAATCTTTACAGTGCCAATCGACACACAGGACCTTCCGGAACGTTATGTGATCACGGTCACACGACAGGGGATGATCAAACGCTCCTCGATTAAAGATTTGCCGGGTGTTTCTGCCAGTAACTTTGTTTTGTGCAAGGTTAATGCTGATGACGAACTATTTCAGGTCATGATTTCAGACGGAACCCAAGATGTTTTGATTGCCACAGCAAGCGGAATGTGCATTCGCTTCAGTGAAACTGAAGTGAGATCCATGGGGCTTGTTGCGGCAGGTGTAAACTCGATAAAACTTAAAGAGGGCGATTTTGTTGTTGGTTCATCTTTGGTCTCTAATAAGGACGAAGTAGCACTTCTTACTCGCTTGGGGTTAGCAAAACGTATCCCTGCCAGCGATTTTCCGTTGCAGGGGCGCTATGGGCAAGGTGTGATCGGTTGGAAACTAAGTGAGGGGGATCAGATTGCGGCAATGCTAGTTGGCAAACTGACGGATAAAGGCATCAGTCATTTTAGTAAGACAGCCAGTAAAGTATTTTCGATTACCAACGCCATCAGCCGGAAACGGGCAGCCAATGGGCAAAGTATGTATTCATTGAAAGCCGGCGACGAGGTGATTGGCTTCACGACCATGTTGGACTACAGTGAATATTGGGGTGAAGAAAAAGCCTAAAGGGGGCCTAATTTTTGATATTTCCGTCAAGGTCAAGGTCTCTGGCAATACTGCGTATTGCAATAATTACGTTTTCCACATGCTGCCAGAGCTCAACCTCAAATTCCCCGGCTGCAGCTTCTATAATCGTACGGTCAGCTCCAGCAGCAAAAGAACGATCTTTCCATTTATTCTTGACTGACTTCGGGGTGAGATCGTGCAAAGACCGCGAGGGGCGAACCAGGGCAACTGCGGTAATCAGCCCAGTTACCTCATCACAGGCGTAGAGAGCCTTCGCGAGCAAGGTGGTTCGTGGGACGCCAGTATGGTCAGCATGTCCAGCGATTGCTTCAAGGATCTCTTCAGAAACCCCATTTTCACGAAGTAGCTGCAATCCCCTGATCGGGTGTTCCTCAATGGTAGGGTGAATTTCCCAGTCATAATCATGGAGAATCCCGGTGATTGCCCATGTCTCCTCATCCTGCTCCAGCTTTCTAGCGTAAAAACGCAGGGCAGCTTCAACACTGAGCATATGCTTGATCAAGCTTTCACTTTTAACGTAATCTCTGACTAATTGCAGCGCTTGTTCCCGAATCATGGGTTTATCCTTGTTTGCAGCGGAAAGATTGGTTCCATTTCCCCCAATACGGGCAGTGGTTTCAGGACATATACGTCCAGCCAGGCCATAACCGTGGCAAAGACCTCTCTTACATTCCAGAATATATATCGGGACCGAATGTAACGTGATTGTTCCACTGGTACACCAACAGCATTCAGCTCTGAATTTCCACACAAGAAAAGTGCACGTGGCAGATGATAGGCCTGGGTGACGACGATGATTTCGTCCAAACCAAAAATGTGATGAGCCCGGTAGCAACTGTCATAAGTGCGACGACCGGCATAATCCAACACCAGATCTTCTTCAGGGATTCCCTGGTCCAAAGCATAGGCTTGCATTGCTCCAGGTTCGTTATATGTCACTTCGGTATTGTCACCGGAGAGAAGCAATTTTTGCACCTTGCCCTGGTTGTAAAGCTCAATGGCGGCATCCAATCTGTCCTTCAAGGGTGCGGACGGTCCGCCCAGGTGGTTAAGTCCAGCTCCAGGAACAAGGACAACTGCTTTGGCTGGGACCGTATCGAGTGTGTAGGTAACATCTTTCGTTGTAGACAGCATTGTCAAGCGAAGAACGCCAACCAAAAAGAAGGCAACACAAAACAAGATCGTCAGGAAACGCAGAAGTTTTTTCATAGTGTAGAGGTTATCTTACCAGATCAGCAAGACGGACATCTGTGGTTGTCAGCAGGTCACGCAGTGCTTGGTAGCTGGTGTCATGAAGTGGTTCAAGTTGAGCCACTTCGTAATTCAACATCTGGCTCAGAAGGCTTTTGCCAAGCTCCTCCCGTGAAAAATTCCGCAAAAATTCGGATATACGGTTCTGAAGAGTGAGTTCCATCTGTTTGGAAACAGAAAGGTTCAAATTGGGAATAATTGGCGGGGAGATCCACAATATCGGGACTTTATCGATCACGTCGGTCAGATCGCTGATTACTTCAGAAGAAGTACGAGGATCAGCGGAGTGCGCATATGTAACAGCATAGGAACAAACACCTTTAACGTAAAGCGCACGTATGCTGGCGCTGAAACTAAAAGTGAGTACAGGACGGGAGTAAGAAATGTTGTTTTGAGACAGATACCCCAAAGGCACCCAATAACCGGCCAAGGAGTCTTCCCTGGTCAGGCATGGCTGCATGCCAGCTAATTGGGTCAACGCCTGGACAGCAGTTGCCTTGGAGGTGTTGGTGGAGGGATCGTAAAAGGTTTGCATTTTTGCATCTTTATGCCCTAAAAACTGGACACCGATGGCAGTCACACCCAGATGGTTGGTGACAAGCAAAGCGCTAACCAAGTCTTTTTGCGAAGCAAGCAGGTATTCTGGGGCAGTTAGCCACGCCATATCAACTTCCCCTCGTTGTATAGCCAGTTCCAGGTCGACATAATTGCCGAAAACTTGCGAGGTGAAACTGAGCGATAGCCCTTCAGTCAGATGCATCAGCACACTTTGAAGCGCTTCTGCCTGACCAGAAACGTTTTCCTGGATGATCATGCCGATCACAATTGGGTTTTCCACCGAACCCAGCGAGGCGGGTGTAGGGGTATAGGTAGGCATAGGAGTAGGCGGCAAGAGTTCTGGAGTTGCAGTCAAGAGGTTGAATTCGAGTGTAGGTTGCGTAGTCAGAGACCCGCAAGCACTCAGCAAGATCAGCGAAATGGCCAGTGCCAGGATAAAACGCATGCCAATTTTTGCCATGCATTGATTTTACCTTAATTGAAACTCTCCTACGGAAGGAGGGCTGAAAAAAAGATATGGTTTTGAATCACCGGGTAGGATGGGTAACTGACCGTCTCCCGAAGATTGTCGTATTGATATGTTAAAATTATTAAAACGATCCGGAGGGAATGATGGAAATATTAATAGAAACGGTCAGCAAACCTGAAGATATCAACTTTATTTTCGGTCAGTCACACTTTATTAAAACGATAGAAGACGTCCACGAGATGTTGGTAAGTTCTGTTCCGGGGATAAAGTTTGGGTTGGCATTTTGCGAAGCCTCTGGTCCTTGCCTGGTGCGTTGGAGTGGCAATGACGAAGATCTGATCGAACTGGCAACTGAAAACGCAATGCGCATTAGCGCAGGGCATAGCTTTATCCTTTTCCTGGGTGAGGGCTTCTTTCCGATCAACATATTGAACAACTTGAAAAGTATTCCCGAAGTGGTGAACATTTTCTGTGCGACCGCCAACCCTACCGAGGTGGTCTTGCTCGAAACAGAACAAGGTCGTGCGGTTTTGGGCGTCGTTGACGGATTATCACCCAAAGGGATTGAGACCGAAGAGGACATAGCGACCCGCAAACGCTTTTTGAGAATGATAGGGTATAAGTCTTAGTCTAATTCCAAGCTAAACTTGGCCTAAAGCCCATCTTTGGAGAAGCGTAAAGTTGGAAAAGGCTCTTGCGCGGTGGCTGATCTGGTTCTTTCGGTTCGCGTCCAGTTCAGCCATTGTTTTTTCTTCCGTGGGAATCCAAAAAATCGGATCATAGCCAAAGCCGTTTGACCCGCGAAATTCCTTAATGATCTGTCCGGAGATCGTCCCGTGGTTATCGCCAACCAGGTCGGGGCTTATATACAGGACTGCATGACAATGAAAGGCTGCCAGCCATGGCCTGGGTTTATCGTCCAGCTTGGAAAGCAGGTAGAGGCAGCGATCGTAATCTGTGGCGCCTGGTTTGGGCGAGAAACGATGTGAATGGAGACCCGGCTCTCCGCCCAAGGCTTCCACTTCCAAACCTGAATCATCCGCAAGCACCGGAATCCCGCTTGCTTGATAGAAAGCGCTTGCTTTTAAAAGCGAATTTTCGTAATAAGTTGAGCCGTCTTCAGCCGGATTTAGCTTCAGACCAAGCTCCAATGGCTTAATCAATTTGATGGGTAAATGCGTCAGGATGGCGGAAATCTCTTGAAATTTGTGGTCGTTATTGCTGGCAATTAGTATTTCTTTCATCATCTGTCCAATCAAAAGTAGGTGACAAAGACCCACATGATATAATAAATGAAAACACGTTAATAATTGTAATTGACCATGGAAAAGATAAAACATCCCCTTCGCACCAATGTTGGACACTTTCTCAATAAACCAATAGGTTACAGCCGGAAATTTGAAGTTAATTTCCCGCAGATTTTCATTGAACCTGATTTTAATGCCACTAATCTCAAAGGTACATATTCTTTTTCGCGAACCAGTGAGGGTTTACTGCTCCAAGCTAACTTGGAAGCAGATCTTGAAGGTCAGTGCAGCCGATGCCTGGAACCGATGCCTGTTCATGTGGCTACCCAGTTCGAAGACTTGTATGTTTTTGAAACCCGCTTGAAGGAAGAACTGGACGAAGAAGAAGTACCCAATGACGGTAATATTGAGCTTGGTGTACCTTTTCGCGATTACCTTCTCCTCGAAATGCCAATCAATAGCATTTGCCGACCGGATTGTAAAGGAATCTGCCTGGATTGCGGACAAAACCTGAACACCGGAACCTGTGAACACAATCACGGAATAGAATATTAGTAACTAATAAAACGAAAGCCATGTATACCGGCAGATAATGATAAAATTTGCCGATGATTTGAACTGGGAGTTAACCATGAACGAGAAAATTTTAATTGCTGTTGCCTGGCCGTACGCCAATTCGGATATTCATGTCGGAAATATTACCGGATCTCACCTTCCTGGAGATATCGTTGCACGTTATCACCGTCTGAGAGGGAATAAGGTTCTGATGGTTTCGGGCTCGGATTCTCATGGCACTGCCATTACCATCAAGGCTGACCAGACTGGTCAGACTCCACATGCAATCTATTCTCATTATCATCCTCGTTTCATTGAACTTTTCCAACGGCTCGGCATCAGCTATGACCTGTTTACTTCGACCCATACTGAAAACCATTTTTCAATTGCCCAAAAAGTATTTTTAACATTACTTGAAAATGGCTACCTGAACAAATTCGTGTCCAAGCAGTGGTACAGTCCGGCTGCGCAACGCTTTTTACCTGATCGCTACGTGGAAGGCACCTGCTATATCTGTGGGAACGAAGGAGCGCGTTCTGATCAATGTGAGAAGTGTGGCAACGAACTCGAAGCTGAAAAATTGATCAACCCTCGCTCAAAGGTTGATGGATCTTCCCCGGAACTCAAGGAAACGGAACACTTTTTCCTCGACCTTTCGACACTGGAACCAAAAATCCAGAATTTTCTCAAGGAACGCGAGGACTATTGGCGACCCAACGTCTTGCGACAGTCTTTGGGGACGATCCAATCTGTTGGACTAAAACCAACCTCAGTGACGCGCGACCTGGAATGGGGTATTCCTGTACCTCTTGAAGGCTGGGAAGGAAAGTGCCTTTATGTCTGGTTTGAGGCTGTTATTGGCTACCTTTCATCGACAGTTGAATGGGGAAAACTGACCGATCAACCAAATGTTTGGCGGGAATGGTGGACCAACCACGAAGCCAAATCCTTCTACTTTATCGGTAAAGATAATATTACGTTCCACGCCGTCACCTGGCCGGCTGAATTGCTTGGAATGGGTGCAGATTTTGACAAACGAATGGATAATCCATCGCCGCTACCGTTGGTCTTGCCTTACGATGTACCTGCTAATGAATTTATGAATTTGGAAGGTAAGAAGATCAGCGGCAGTCACAATTGGGCTGTTTGGGGTCTGGACGCGTTGGATCGATATGATTGCGATGCCTTGCGTTACTACCTGACAGTTGCCATGCCTGAGAACCGTGACTCCGATTGGGACTGGGAGGAATTCTTCCAGCGCAATAACAACGAACTGGTAGCAACCTGGGGCAACCTGGTCAACCGGGTTTTGTCCTTTACCTGGAAAAACTTTGAAGGTCAGATACCTAATCCGGGCGAATTAAGACCATCCGACCTGGAGTTACTGGATGTAATCAAGGCTGGGTTTGATTCTGTTGGCGGTCATATTGAGAAAGTGGAGCTAAAAGCAGCACTGGCAGAAGCAATGCGTCTGGCGACGGAAGTAAATAAGTATTTGGATGTGCACGCTCCTTGGTTTGAAATCAAAACTGACAAGAATGAGGCAGCAAAATCACTGTTCACCGCGATTCAGGCGATCGATTGGCTAAAGATCATGTTCGCACCCTTCCTCCCTGAAACCAGCCAAAAACTTCATCAAATCCTGTCTGATGAAACACCTTTGTTCCGCAGACCCTTTACGCAATCAGTCGCAGACTCGCTTGGCTCTCATCTCGTTCTTGGGCTTACTAATGAAGAGTCGTTGGCTAAGGCAGGTACAGATGCGTGGTCTGCGAAAACATTGGAAGAAGGCAAGCCTTTCAATCAGCCTGTCGCTTTGTTCAAGAAATTTGACCACAGCATTGTTGAAGAAGAACGCTCAAAACTGGGCAAGCCGTCCGATTAACGAAGGTTTTGCAACAATGCTGTACCTTAGTTGGTAGTTGCTTTTTTACGGCTGGCCGTCTTCTTTTTTGAAGCTTTTTCGCCTTGTTCCGCGATGCTTTTCATCAGAGTCTCCCAGATATCTTCAGCTTGTGTGGCAGCAGGTTCCTGTTCTGGAGGGACCTCAGGAGTTGTTGTAGCACCGGTTTCAATCTTCTTGTTAATCCATTTTTTCAGTTTTGCCTGGTATTCATCCTTGTATTGACCAGGATCCCACTTTTCAGTCATATTCTGAAGCAACTGCTCTGCCAAATCCAGCTCTTTTTGGCTAATTTTGGCATCCGTGGGTATTTCCAGGTCCTGGGCAGGGCGGATTTCTTCCTCGAAACGCAGCAAGTTTAGCACCAGAGCTTCTCTGAAATCGTAGAGGGCCGCGAGCGATTCTTTTCCACGGATGACGATCCTGGCTATTCCCACTTTTTTTGCAGAATTCATTACTTTTCGAAGAAGTAAATACGGCTTTTCACTGCCTTTAGCTGGCAGCACAAAATAGGGAGTCTCGAAAAACAAGGGGTCAATATCCTTGGCATCGACAAACGATTCGATGTCAATTGTCCTGGTGCCCTCGGCTTCCACGTGCTCGAAGTCCTCATCAGTGAGGGTGACATACTCTCCGTCCTCAAATTCATATCCCTTGATGATTCGATCCCAGGGTACTTCCTCCCCCGTGCTCTCGTTTACCCTCAAGTAGCGAATACGACTGGAGTCTTCGCTGTCAAGCATGTTGAATTTAATCTCGTTCCGCTGTTTTGCAGAAACCAGGCTGATGGGGATTGATACCAAACCAAACGAAATCGTGCCTTTCCAAATTGCTCTCATTATGCTCCAATCTATTCCATAAGCGCATTATATATGCTGCATCATTGCGTTGCGCAATTATGTACAAAGCTTGTTGATTGTGCGTTTGTATGTTTACAATAACTCTATGGCATTGGAAACTTATAACAAGAAACGAGATTTCAAAAAGACCAATGAACCGCCAGGCGAAATTCGCCAATCGGGTAAGCACCTGCAATTTGTGATCCAAAAACATGCTGCCCGGCGCTTGCACTACGATTTTAGGTTGGAATGGAACGGAGTTTTGCTCTCGTGGGCTGTGCCGAAGGGGCCTTCCATGAACCCGCGCGATAAACGACTGGCAGTGCATGTGGAAGATCATCCCCTGGACTATGGTGAATTTGAGGGTGTCATTGCCAAAGGCGAATATGGTGCAGGAACCGTCCAACTTTTTGACAAAGGCACCTGGATGCCGCTGATGGATGTGGATCAGGCTCTACAAAATGGAGAATTGAAGTTTGAACTTGATGGTCAGCGCTTTAACGGAAAGTTTGTCCTCGTAAGAATCCGGTCAGATAAGGACGAAGACGATAATTGGCTGCTCATCAAAGAAAAAGATGATCATGCGCGCGAAGAAAGTGGGATCGAAGGTTTGGAAACCAGCATCAGGTCCGGCCGGACAATGGAAGATATCGCCAAAGAAGGCATCAAAAAAGAGCTTGGTGTAGAAGCTGGCAGCACCGGGACCGGAAAGGTGGATTTGCTGAAAACGTTGCCGTTTTCTACCGCCAAGCCCATGCTTGCCACGTTGGTATCCAAGCCGCCGGTGGGCACAGGTTGGCGCCATGAGATAAAATATGACGGCTATCGTCTGCTGGTTTTCCTGGAAGGTTCCCAGGTGAGGATGATTACCCGGGGTGGGCTCAATTGGACAGACCGTTTTGCAAATTTGGCCGCAGATTTTGAAAAGTGGGAACGAACCGCCAACTTGGTATTGGATGGTGAAGTGGTCGTTTTTGAACCTTCCGGACGCTCTGACTTTCAGAGTTTGCAATCTTCCTTGAAATCTCCGGATCAAAAGAATCTGACTTTTGTTGCTTTTGATGTCCTGGCAGTTGGAAACCAGGATGTGCGTAACTTAACTTTGGAACAGAGGCAGGCAATGCTGGAGGGACTTATGCAAGATGCTCCAAATTCGATCATTCGCAGCCCATATACCGAAGGCGATCACTTGAAAATGTTTGACCAATTATGTCAAAAGGGGTTAGAAGGGCTGATTTCAAAACGGTTGGGGTCGCACTACAGCGGTGAGCGCAGCGATGATTGGGTGAAGAGTAAATGCGTTTTGCGACAAGAATTTGTCGTTGTTGGTTACACGCGTTCAGAGAAGAAACGTACTGGCTTGAGTTCGCTAATCCTGGCTGTCAACACTGGGGGCGAATTAATGTATGCTGGAAGGACGGGTACGGGTTTTACCGAGTCGGATTCATTGAAATTGGTGAAACAATTTCAACCTTACCTGAAAGAGAATTCCAGTGTTGACATACCAGCACAATATCGGCAGCCTGAGCAAGTCTTTTGGATGAAACCTGAACTTGTTGTCGAGGTTAAATTTGCTGAGTGGACCGAAGATGAAATCGTCCGCCAGGCAGTTTTCACGGGAATGCGTGAAGATAAAAAACCGTCGGAGGTGGTGATGGAAAAAGAAACGCCTGGCAAAGCGCCTGTGAGTAAGAAAAAGGTAGTCGACAAAAAACAATCAAAAAAACTCGATCAAATCACCATAAATGGCGTCCGCATTTCAACTCCAAATAAGATTTATGACCCGGACAACAATCTTACAAAAGGACAGGTTGCTAAATATTATCAGGATATCTCAGAGTGGATGCTGCCACATCTCAAGGACAGATTGGTCTCACTGGTACGCGCACTGGAAGGGATTAGAGGCGAAACGTTTTTTTCCAGGCATGCGTCCGGACAAATTGCCCATGTAAAGGATGTTCCGGTCCAGGAAAAATCTGGTGGCGAAGATCTTTACATCGCAATTACAGATTTCAAAGGTCTGATGTCTGCGGTTCAAATGAGCACGATCGAGTTCCACACCTGGGGCTCTCGTATACCTGAAATCGAACTGCCTGATCAGCTTGTATTTGACATGGATCCGGATGAAGGGATGGAACTGACCCAGGTTCGCCAGGGAGTCCGTGATTTATACGGGTTGCTAAATCAGCTCCAATTAAAATCTTTTGTCAAGACATCCGGGGGGAAGGGTTACCATATCATGGTACCTCTGCAACCCAATGCGGACTGGGAAGTGGCAAAACAGTTTACTCAAAACCTGGCAAAAGAAATGTCAAAACGCTGGCCAAAGCTTTATACCGATTCAATGAGCAAGGAGAAACGTAAGGGGAAAATCTTTATCGACTATATTCGCAATGGACGGTCTGCCACAAGTGTGTGTGTATTTTCTCTACGTGCCAGATCGGGGCTGCCAATTTCCTGGCCGATCTCCTGGGACCAACTGGACCAGATTGCCCCTAACCAGGTAACGATCCAAAACTACCATGACTACCTCAACGAAGATCCCTGGAAAGAGTACTTTGAGGTGAATCAGAGTTTGAAGGCTTGATATTTGTCCAGATAGAACGGAAGGTCATGTAGCAATTTCTGTATGATCAGCTCAACCCTACAGCTCCAAAGGTCGTGATTGTTATCCGATTCGGAATCGGTGGGTGTGATGATGTCACTGACTCCCCGCAAGATCAACGCTTTTGTTTTGTTGGCCTGTAATACCCAGGCAATAGAAGCTGATTCCCAATCAGCAGCAGGCACTGCGAATTTTTGAGTTAACGTGTGGAAGTTTTGAAAGTCAATATCCTGGTCAGCCGAAGCCAGCGCTGACCGCCGAGTGTTTTCTGGCAAATCGTAACCAATCCAATCGGTGTCCAATTCCGTGCTGTAATAATCGAGCGCTAGTTGGCTGTCGGACATTCGCTCAAAAATGTCGTACATGACTGTTTTGGTGACCAGAAGCGTTTCTCCGAGGGATGCGAATCCTTCAAGACCGCCGCATGTTCCAAGATTGACAACAAGGTTCGGCTGCCAGCGATCGATGATGAATTGCGTAGCAGCAGCACTACGCGTCTTGCCCCAGCCCGAATGAAAGAAAATCACCTTATGATTTCCGAGGGAGCTGACAAACCAATCTCCCAGCGGAGAAGACTCAGTTTGGTCTGGAAAAAGGGTATTTAAGACAACACGCCATTCAGAATTGGCAGAAATGAGAACGACAAATGCTGGGGACGTAGGGTTTTCCACTTAGGCTTGATGTATCTTTTTGCCAACAGAAGCGCCATATACCAAAAAGCGTTCAACCCCATAAAGCCCCAGCATCTCATTTGCCAGGGGATCTTCAAAATGCCCAATGGCACAGACGCCATAGTCAATCGATTCGGCACAAAGGTATAGGTTCTGACAAACATGCCCGGCATCAATAAGAATGTAACGGTAAGCACGCGTACTGTAACGCCAGCTCGTTCGATAGACATTGGCCACCCAGAAAAAAGTGACTGCGGAAGTAACAACCTGTTTCTGCTTGTATACACTTTCGTATACTTTTTGGACGGTTTCTTTACTCAAGTTGAAAATCTCAAGCGCATGTTTTTGTGAAACATAGCGATAGATACCAGGGGTCAAACCATCGACTCTCTGGATTAGCAGGAAGGTTTCAAAAGGATGACGGGAGCCGGCCGAAGGGACAAAACGCGTGGTGAGCTCACGTTTTTCGTCGAATTCGCGGATACCCTGGGTATATCGAAGAAGGTAAGATAATTCCACCAACGACATTTCGACAGAGTTGTCATAACGCCGAAGAGACCGTCGTTGTACCAGTATTTTGAGCAGGTCTGTATCCTGAGGGATGAAATCGGAACTGTCCGGTAGTTTGATCAACCCGGACTCACTCGTTACAGTGTCCAGGTATTGCGGGTAGGGCTTGTTTTGCTTTTCTGCTGACAGAGGCAGATTATCGCTGCTGGTCGTCAAATGCATCTGGGTAATCAGGTCTTCAGCGTTGTCCATTGGTGTTCCTAAAATTTAAGCATGGAAAGAATCATAGCCAGAACAATAATAATTGCCAGGACTGCCATAATAATTTTATAAGCGCCTTGTGATGAATTTTTCGTGTTTTTTGCCATACTTACTCCAATTCAGCTTTGATTGCATTAGCTTTTTCTATCGAAATGCCTTTGATTTTCGCGATTTCCTCTGGGGTTGCGTCAAGTATCCCCTGGATGGAACCAAACTTCGAAATCAGTTCTTTTCTGCGTGCTGGTCCAATACCAGGAATTGTATCCAACCTGGAAGTCAACCCGATTTTACCACGCCTGTTCCGGTGCGCGGTGATAGCAAAACGGTGAGCTTCGTCACGTATGCGTTGAACCAGGTAATACCCTTGTGAATGATCTTCCAGCCTGACGGATTCGGAGCGATGGGGCAGAAAGAGCTCTTCTTCCTGTTTTGCCAAACCCACAATGGTAAATTGATCGGTGAGGCTGATGTCTTGCAGAACATCCATCGCCTGGCGTAATTGACCTTTGCCGCCGTCCACGATCAGGAGATCGGGCAGAATGCTGAAAGCCAGGTCGGGTTTATAACCGGGTGTATCCTTGGCTTCATTTTCTGAGAAGTAATTGGAAAAACGTCGGGTTAAAACCTCACGCATTGAGGCAAAGTCGTCCGGACCAGTAACCGTGCGAATGTTAAACCGGCGGTAGAGCTTCTTGTTGGGGATGCCCTGCTCAAACACCACCATGCTGCCGACGCTGGCTGTACCCTGGGTGTTGGAGATGTCGTAACACTCAATCCGGTTAGGCGGCTCGGACATACCAAGCGCTGCCTGGATTTCACCGAGAGCGTCTCGTTGCCTGTCCTTATCTGCCTTCCAGCGAATTTCAAGCGACCTCAAGGTTTCAGCAGCATTTTCAGCTGCCATTTTCACCAATTCTTTTGACTGCCCGCGTTTGGGAACAGAGATCTGAACTTTTTCACCCCCTCGCCTGGTGTTGAGCCACTCATTGATGATCATGGCTTCTTCGACCTCTTGCGGGAGCATCACTTTGTTCGGTATGTAGGCTGCCTGAGAATAAAATTGCTTGATAAACTCTTCCAGGATCTCGGCGTTTGCCTCATCTTCTGTACCTTCCAGGATAAAGTATTCCCGTCCGATCAATTTGCCTGACCGGATGAAGAAGATCTGCACGCAGGCTTCACCGTTGTTGCGAGCCATGGCAATGACGTCCGAATCTTTTCGTTCGTTGGAAATGATCTTCTGTCGCTCCACTACCCGTTCAACCGCCTGGATTTGGTCACGAACTACTGCTGCTTTTTCGTAATTTAGCTGGTTTGAAGCTCGTGCCATCTCAACTTGAAGCCGTTTTAGAACCGGATCGGTTTTTCCTTCAAGGAACTTTGCCAGGTCTTCAATCATCTGACGGTAATCGGCTTTGCTGATTGCACCGATGCAGGGACCAGAACATAAATGAATATCAAAATAAAGACAGGGACGAGGGTCTTTGCCAGTAATCTCACGGGCACAGGTTAAATATGGGAAAATCTTGCGAAGGATATCCAGGGTTTGGTGGACTGCCCAAACTGAGGTATAAGGTCCATAGTAACGGGAGCCGTCTTGTACCATGTTGCGGGTCACAGAGATTTTAGGAAAATCGTCCTGCCAGTGGATTTTTATGTACGGATAACGCTTATCGTCCTTCAAACGCACATTGTAAAAGGGTCGGTGCTCCTTGATCAGGTTCATCTCCAGGATCAACGCTTCAAGTTCAGAGGCAACCACGATCCACTCGATGTCACGGATGTTCTCAACCATCCTGCGAGTTTTGTAACTGTGATCAATTGATTTTTGGAAATAAGACCTCACCCTGTTTTTCAGGTTGATGGCTTTGCCAACGTAGATAATTTTGCCAGACTCATCTTTCATGAGGTAACAGCCCGGCGTCTCAGGCAGGGAGCTTAGAATTGTTTCAAGTTTTTCTGACCAGCTCATAATCTTTATTTTAACCTATAGAAGTGACAAATACCTTGAGGGCTTGTGTATAATTTGTAAAGAGAACATTTTATGACCATTAAAAAACTTTCAGACACGATTGCATCTCAAATTGCCGCTGGTGAAGTGGTTGATCGTCCAGTTTCGGTTGTCAAGGAATTGATTGAAAATGCGATTGATGCTGGTGCAAGCGAGATCCAGGTCGAAATCCAAAAAGCTGGCAGGGAGTTTATTCGCGTCAGTGATAATGGGGAAGGGATACCCCATGGGGAATTGGAGTTGGCAGTCAGCCGTCATGCAACAAGCAAACTGAGCAAAACCGAGGAACTTTTCGATATCAAGACCCTCGGTTTTCGTGGCGAGGCGTTGGCTTCTATTGGCTCGGTATCTCATTTAACCCTAATCTCGAGACAAGCCAATGAGGATGTGGCAGCAAAACTGATCGTCGATGGTGGTGTGAATTCCCCACTGCAAAATGTAGCGGTTGCGATCGGTACTGAAATTACTGTGGAAGACCTCTTTTACAACGTTCCTGCCCGCCTCAAATTTTTGCGGAAGGATATCACTGAGGCAAAACACATCACCGGCTTGGTGACCCGTTATGCCATGGCGTATCCCCACATCCGCTGGAGCCTGACCCAGGATGGCAACCTAGAATTCCAGTCAACCGGAAGCAAAAATCGCCTGGAAATTCTGCAAGCCTTATTCGGAACGCATGAAACTAAATCACTCATGCCGCTCAATTTTAGTGAGAAAGATTTGGCGATCGAGGGCTTCATCAGTGACCTGTCACTTACCCGTTCAAACCGTAAGGATATAACCTTGTTTGTCAATGGTCGTTGGGTTCAGGACCCAACCCTGACTGCTGCAGTCATAAAAGCCTATAACACCATGCTTATGGTTGGGCGGTATCCGGTGGTAGTTTTGTTCCTGACCATTCCTACCAACCTTGTGGATGTCAATGTTCACCCCACTAAAGCGGAAGTTCGCTTTCGGGATCAGGACCACGTTTTCACCGGTGTGCAACGAGCAATCAGGCGGGGTTTGTTAGCCTATACTCCTATTCCAGACCTGAACAGTTTAAACTTGTGGGGCAGGCAAACACAAGCACCCATTCTAACCAGTTTTAATGAACAATGGCAAGTGCAGACGGCAGAATCGACTCAAACGCCAATTGGAGGAGAGGTTCTTGCCACGCAGCAAGAACCCTTACCAGGCACTCATTTGCCATTGTTGCGGCTGGTGGGGCAGGTGGCTTCCACCTATCTTGTGGCCGAAGGTCCGGATGGA
The DNA here is from genome assembly GCA_038562515.1 of Anaerolineaceae bacterium. Classification (GTDB taxonomy): domain Bacteria; phylum Chloroflexota; class Anaerolineae; order Anaerolineales; family Anaerolineaceae; genus Mesolinea. Next base: position 30,939 of record JBCFBG010000003.1, on the reverse strand, counting down.
TTGTACCTGATTGATCAACATGCCGCCCATGAACGGGTTTTGTTCGATCAGATGATGGCGCAATATCGTGCATCGACGGTCTCATCGCAAAAACTCATCGATGCTATTCCTGTTGAGCTCAGTCCGGAAAAAGCAGGAATCCTGGAAGCCAATCTGGCGACCATGGCTTCACTTGGTTTTGAGATCGAGCTGTTTGGTCCAAACACTTTCTTGATCCGATCGATACCTACCATCGTAGACCGCGGAGACCCGAAGGATGCAATTTTGGCAGTTGTGGACGCCTTCGAGGAAGACGAAACACCGCTGGAAAATGAAGCACAGGCAAAAGTGGCAGCCAGAGTATGTAAAGGGATGGCAGTCAAAGGCGGGCAAAGTTTAACAGAACCAGAGCAACGAAGCTTGCTGCTCAACCTGGAAGCCAGCCAGTCTCCTCGCACCTGCCCACACGGTCGCCCGACAATGATCCACCTGAGCGCGAATATTCTGGAGCGCCAATTTGGCAGAAGGGGTGCACGATAATGAAGGGTCTTTGGCTTGAAGACAGGAAAATGAGTGTTCGTGATGATTTGCCGATGCCAGTGTTAGAGCAAGATGAGGTTCTCATTAAGGTGTTGCTGGCTGGGGTATGTTCGACTGACCTTGAGATGTTGAGAGGGTACTACGACTTCACAGGGGTTCCAGGGCATGAATTTGTTGGTTTGATTGTGGATGATAACGGTCATCCGGATCTGCTGGGAAAACGTGTGATCGGGGATATCAACATTAGTTGCGGAGCCTGTGAGCGCTGTTTACGCTTGGAACCGAGCCAGTGTATGAAACGAAAAACACTTGGTATTTTCGATTATGACGGCGTTTTTGCTGAATATTGCAAACTTCCAGCGAAGAACCTGACGGTTGTACCCGATTCAGTTTCCGATGTATTGGCGGTTTTTAGCGAGCCAACTGCCGCCGCGTTGCGGATTTTGGACCAGATACAGGTGAAACCGAGCGACCGGGTGATCGTGGTTGGTGCTGGTAGGTTGGGCATATTGATTGCACAAGCACTGAAAAACACATGCTGTGATCTGAAAGTCGTTGTGCGGCGTCCGGAACCTGCTGCAATTTTGACCGGTTTGGGTATCACAGCTGTTTATGCTGAAGAGATCAGAGGCTCATTGGCGGATATCGTTGTAGAAGTGACTGGCTCTCCAGAAGGCTTTGAACTTTCCCGTTCACTGACGAGGGCAAGAGGTACATTGGTATTGAAATCGACTTTTGCCGGGGATGTGAGCGTCAATTTGTCGAAACTGGTTGTTGATGAGATTACCCTGATAGGTTCACGCTGTGGTAATTATCCAGCGGGACTGCGCGCGCTTTCTTCCGGTGTGATCCAGGTGGGGGAGATGGTCGATTCGATTTTTTCGCTTGAACAAGGGCTTGATGCGATAAAACGTGCAGGAGAACCAGGCGTGCTGAAAGTACTGATCAGACATTGAACTACAACTAGTTTTGAGTTATTACAAATATAGAGGAGAAATGTTAAATGGACAAATTCCGATCTTGGGAAGATTTTGCGGAGAGTAAGCCTTATGGAAAGACGAAGTAAATCAACAATCTCTGAAGTTATCATAAATTTTGTTTTCTTTTTGGTTTTTATATTTTTCTTCAGATTTATATCCGTTCAGCCTGGGGATGATGAGATATTCATAGGCTTAACACAACAGTTCTCACTTGGAGAGTTCCTTCTTCATTATTACAGCACTTGGAGTGGGAGAATTTTTAACAATTTTTTGATATATGTTTTCGCTAAGCAACCGATGATCATGTGGCAGATCTTTATGTCCTTGGTCCTGACTGTGTTTGGTAGAACGCTGTATTTCTTTTTTACACCCTTAGTGGATAATAAGTTCTGGCGAAAGGCAACCCTCCTCATTGTTTGCTACTTTGGGGTTTTTTTGTTTTCTTCAGCGGTAATGATCCCATCAGTTTTTTGGTTTACTGGGTCGTTTAATTACGTCGTTCCGGTCGCCTTTGCCTTGGTGGCGTATTTGCCTTTTTACGAACTCTTTTATCCTAATGATACAAAAGTAGAAAGATTCTGGTCATTATCTATTGTCCCTATTGTTTGCACTGCTTTGTCCTCTGAGCAAGTTTCAATTGGGTTGATTTTAATAATCTCGGGTACATTTTTGTTGGCAAAGATTCGAAAAATGAACATCCCATTTCATCTGATCTTGCTATTTCTACTATTGGTCATCGTTAGCATCGTTTCAATTACTGCACCAGGAAACTGGTTACGGTTGGAACAAGAGACCAAAATTTGGTTTAGTGACTATAGCAACTTTGGTCTGTTTGAAAGGATAACATTGGCATTTGGTTTTTCAATGACGGCAATTATCAATCAATGGTATTACCTGATGGTTTTACTTTGGGGTGCTTCTTCGGTGTTGCTTATTACACATGCAAAAAAGTGGTATACTCGACTGCTTTCTCTATTGTTATTCGTTTATGCTCTGGTCGCTGGTATTCGATTTATTACTTCGCTCAATATCATCCCAGAATCATCAATTACCCGTAACCTGGAAGTGCTGTTCTCGTTTCCATTCCTGCTTGGGCCTAATCTTGTTGATACAACAACGATATCTGTCTACATTTTCTGGAGTCTCGGATTAGTATTGCTGCCAATTACATGGTTACTTGGCCTGAAGCAGGAACAAAATGGGATTTCCTATGCTTATCTTTATTTTGTCGCACTTTTTTTAATCATGGCATCAGGGTTTTCCCCAACTCTTTTTGCTTCTGGTGGGCGAACTGGATTCGTACCGAATGTAATTTTGCTTATCATACTGATTCGAATTTTGTTGGAAATTAAACCTTATCTGGTTTTAGTTACACCAACGATCATCTTAATCCTTTTCAAAATGATGACGCTATTATCCCGGTGGATGAGCAATGGATATTTTGTAGATTATGGCCTGATCACCATGAAAAATGTTTTTCTCAAGTAGTGTCTAAACGCTTGGTCATCCGGTCAATATTAGTAATGAAAAAGGACTGGCAAGACGAGTTGATTGTGCTATAATAACGCCTCACGGGGCGTGGCTCAGCCCGGATAGAGTGCGCGGTTCGGGACCGCGAGGTCGACGGTTCAAATCCGTCCGCCCCGACAGAACACCTTTAGCAATAAGGGTGTTTTTTTCATAAACAGAGGTCGACGGATCTCTTACAGAGCCAGGGCAAATCCGTCCGCCCCGACAGAACACCTTTAGCAATAAGGGTGTTTTTTTCATAAACAGAGGTCGACGGATCTCCCTACGGGAGCCTGGGCAAATCCGTCCGCCCCGACAGAACACCTTTAGCAATAAGGGTGTTTTTTTCATAAACAGAGGTCGACGGATCTCTTACAGAGCCAGGGCAAATCCGTCCGCCCCGACAAAACACCTTTAGCAATAAGGGTGTTGTTAATACACAGAGGTCGACGGATCTCTTACGGAGCCAGGGCAAATCCGTCCGCCCTAATGAAGTAAACCTCTGATTAAGATTTTGGAATCAGAGGTTTACTATTTTTAGATACAACCTTCGTTGCTATGGAGGGCATATCTTCTTAAGACGGTTTACTTATTGATCATAGGCAAAGCTGAAACGAAAATGGGTGGGGCTTCATACTGCAAATTTACTCCACACAAATTCTGATCAGCATTTCCTACCCAGACCAGGACATAGGCATAAGTAAAGTTATCCACAACATTGTTTGCTACTGTTGACGTCCACAAGAAGTGGTTTCCTGTACCATCAGTAGTTCCGGTGACAGAGAGAATATCCTGGTAGCCTCCAGCATAACTGTAACGCCGCAAATAAATAGTCGTATTGCCTGGTGCGGCAATGTCGTTTGCGAAATTGAAGTACATTCCAGTAATTTTGGATCCTTGTGCAAGGTTAACACTTCCTCGCCAAACGTCTGCAATAGTACCAGTGTCAACGCAGCCGGCAGAGCCGTAATTGTATGTGATTGAGCTTGATGCTGGCACAAATGTTGTGCCGCTGGCTGACCACCAGGTGGCGACTGCGGTAATTCCATTACCCTCAGCATTCACAGTTGACTCGGTACGCTCGGTTAGAATGGGCTGGACCTGGTTCGCATCTACTGGAAATTCGCCATTCTCCAGAACTTCTGGTGGGTCAGGCGGTTGAGCGCCAGTCGGACTGGCGGATGATATGGATAGAAACGCGATCAATATCACAATAACAAAGAACTTGCTGAAAACCAGTTTCATTTTTCTCCTTTTATGATCTAGTATGGGGTTGAAGAATTGAGAAGGTCGTCTGAATTCGCTCCTTTAGGCTGACGGGTGAACGGTAACTCCAGAATTACCAAAAGTTTGAAATTGAAATGCACATATAAATAGTTTAGTTAAATATAAGTATTTGAGTATAGATTGTATAAGCTTTATATAAGCCTGTCCGTCAAGTAACTCATAAGGTCACTAGTTGCCGGGGTTTTCGACTACCTAATAATCGGATAAATTGAAGCCAATTGTGCAGTGGAGGATTATCTGCCGCCGCCACCCACTTAACAATTCTGAGTGTGCGGATGAGCTAAGATCATTCTCTACAGGTAAACTTGCTTAGTATTAGGAGGTGGGCTTGCTGGTGACAATTGCCCTTAAAACAAAACCTCTGGATCATATTATTGACTCAGAGGTTTTTCTGATTGAACTTATGAGCCTAGCAGAAACCCGCAGAGCTCATAGTCTGCTTAGATTAGCGTGTTATCATCGGCAAAGCCTGTAAAAAAATTGGTGGGGGTTCAAAACGTAAATTTACTCCACACAAATTCTGGTTAGGATTGCCTACCCAAACCAGAACATAGGCGTAATCCAGGTTGTTAACAATATTATTTGCTACTGTTTGCGTCCAAATGAAGTGATTACCGATGGTATTTGCAGTTCCTGAGACAAAGAGAATATCCTGGTAGGCACCCAAATAGCTGTAGCGCCGCAGATAAATAGTCGTATCGGCTGGATTTTCTATGTCATTTTCGTAATTTAAATACATACCAGTTATTTTGGATCCGTGCTGGAGGTTCACGATTCCTCGCCACACATCACTAACAGCTCCGGTATCCACACAACCAGAACCACCGTAGTTGTAAGTGATGGTGCTGGAAGCTGGCACAAAAACTGTGCCGCTGGCTGACCACCAAGTGT
>JBCFBG010000003.1:11794-25653 GCA_038562515.1 Anaerolineaceae bacterium | reverse complement strand
ACGATTCCTCGCCACACATCACTAACAGCTCCGGTATCCACACAACCAGAACCACCGTAGTTGTAAGTGATGGTGCTGGAAGCTGGCACAAAAACTGTGCCGCTGGCTGACCACCAAGTGTATGCGGCTGTTAAACCATTTTCGCCACCATTTATCGTTCCTTCGTCGCGCTCAATGAGGGCTTGCTCAATTTGCTCAATTTTTAGAGGATATTCGCCATTTTCCAAAAGTTCTGGTGGTTCTGGCGATTGGGCATAAGTCGGGCTGGTGATAACCATCGAGATAAAGGTGATTATCAATACCATTACCAATAGTTTGCTGAAAACTGGTTTCATTTTTCTCCTTTTTTATTATTGTTTGAGGAAAGATTCGAGGAGGATATCTGGATTTACTCCTCTAGGTCGACGGTGAACGGTAATTCCAGAATTACCTTTGTTGAATTGAAGTTTTCATAGAAGTGGATGGATATAACATATAATACCATAAACATATAGGATATACAAGTAATAATTGAGGAATTTTGTCAACAATCAAGAATAACAATGATTACCACTATATCCTCATCAAGTCGTGAAGAACAGGATTCCCTTTTTCTTTGTTACAATCAAAGGAAAAAAGAGACATCATGCCTTCAGATACACAAGTAATTTTTCAAATGACGCGGGTGGGGAAGATCCACCCACCCAATAAGCTGGTACTAAAGGATATTTCGCTGGGCTTTTACTACGGTGCAAAAATTGGTGTGCTGGGCTTGAACGGCTCGGGCAAATCGACCTTGCTGCGAATCATGGCTGGTAAAGACGAGGACTTCATTGGCGAGATCGCCCGTTCCAAAGGTTATACGGTCGGGTTGATGGAGCAAGAACCGGTACTGGACGAGGAAAAAACGGTCATCGAAGTCATTAAAACTGCAGTTCAGCCGATAGTAGATCTCCTGGCTGAATATGACAAGATCAATGAAGCTTTTGCTGACCCGGAGGCAGATTTTGCAGCCTTGATTGAGAAACAAAGCAAATTACAGGAAAAACTGGATCATCACGATGCCTGGAATTTGGACAGCCACCTCAAATTAGCGATGGACGCTCTGCGCTGTCCACCGGCTGATACACCGATCAAGGTCCTATCTGGTGGCGAACGACGGCGAGTCGCTTTGACTAAGCTTTTGCTGGAGGAACCCGATATCCTCCTACTGGATGAGCCCACCAACCACCTTGACGCAGAATCGGTTGCCTGGTTGGAGCATCACCTTCAAAATTACGAGGGGACGGTTATCGCGGTAACTCATGATCGCTATTTTCTTGATAACGTTGCTGGTTGGATCCTGGAGTTGGACCGGGGCGAAGGCATTCCCTGGAAAGGGAATTATTCTTCCTGGCTTGAACAAAAACAAGAACGCTTGCGCGTAGAAGAAAAAACTGAAAGCAAGCGCCAGCGAACGCTTCGACACGAATTGGATTGGATCAGGATGTCGCCCAAAGCCCGCCAGGCAAAGGGGCAAGCACGTGTGACTGCTTACGAGAAGTTGCTGACGCAGGAGCATGAAAAAGTACGTAAAAACCTTGAGATCTACATTCCTTCTGGTCCGAGACTGGGGAATGTTGTTATCGAAGTTGATGATGTGAGCAAAGCATACGGAGATCGTGTTCTTCTCGACAAACTTGACCTCTCTGTGCCACCAGGATCGATCGTTGGCGTAATTGGACCGAACGGGTCGGGTAAATCGACTCTGATCAAAATTATCGCTGGATTGGTCCAACCGGATACAGGGACTGTTGCTTTGGGCGAAACGGTAAAGCTGGGTTATGCCGATCAAATGCGCACCCTCGATCCAGATGCTACTGTTTTCGAAGAGATCACAGGAGGCGCGGATAACCTGCAATTGGGTGATATGACTGTCAATGGTCGGGCATATTGCGCGTCATTCAACTTCACAGGATCTGACCAGCAAAAAGCAATCAAAACGCTTTCAGGTGGGGAGCGCAACCGGGTTTTCCTGGCAAAAACACTTACCGTTGGCGCAAATGTCCTGTTATTGGATGAGCCTACCAATGACCTGGATGTGAACACGCTTCGGGCCTTGGAAGAAGCCATGGAAGAATTTGCTGGTTGTGCTGTCGTTGTAAGCCATGACCGCTGGTTTCTTGACCGCATCGCGACTCACATCCTGGCGCTCGGTGGAGAAGCCACACCGCAACTTTTCTTGGGTAACTGGTCAGATTATGAGGAATACCAGGAGAAGCAATATGGACGAACAATGGGTGTCAACCGTAAAGACACCATGCGGGAGTTGAAACGGAATTAACTGCAAAAGTTGATAACTTTTCAGTCAGATAACCGCACTCGATCCGCTCGATAACAAATATAATTAATTAAAAAAAGCTGGCCATTTGGCCAGCTTTTTCCATTATTTTCAAATGTCTTAGTCCAGAACTTTTACGTCCTGAGCCTGAGGGCCTTTTGCGCCATCTACGACACTGAATTCAACAGTTTGATCTTCTTTTAATGAGCGAAAACCATCGCCAATAATTGCGCTAAAATGCACAAAAACATCTTTGTCATTGGATTTTCTGGCTATAAAACCGTAGCCTTTTTCACCATTGAACCATTTGACAGTTCCAACTTCTCGTTCAGACATACTCGTACTACTTCCTCTCTTTGTAGATAAATAAATGTGTCGTTGTGGTGTTTTCACCGATTTTCGTTATTCAGGTTCAAAACTTCCCAACCGCGTAACTTTACTACAATTTTAGTTTTTGTCAATTTAATCGATATTCTTTTTCCCCTCCATAAGTTCTAAAACACCATACATGACTAACATGAATGCTACGCCTTCATCCAGGTTACCGATAATCGGTAGATTATCCGGAATGAATTCGATTAGCCCAAAAGTAGGATTCAGTATGTAGAGTAAACCCACAGCTGCCAGGGCAAACACTGACCAACGGGGTAAACCATATGATGTAAGGGGACGGAAGTTGAAGGATTTCTTCGGTTCTGCTTCAGGATCGGCAGGTGTGCCGATGTCGATAATTTTTGGATCTGTCATGCTACTCCTACTTCTTAATTGTATCTTAGAAAAATTGAGGAAGATACATTTTATTACTAACTAATATTTCATTCAATACTTTTTCTGCCACGTCAAGGTCATCAATCACTGGATCGAGCAATAAGCTTTGTAGTGCAAGCTGTCGGTCACCACGCACAACCGCCTCGATACTTAGCTGGGCTGTGCTGACTTCACGCTGCAGCAGGGAGAGTATACCCTTGGGGAGGTCGAACTGGCTCACAGGTGTAAAACCGCTTTTGTTCACAAGAGCAGGGAGTTCAACCACAGCATTTTTGGGCAGACCAGCGATCGTTCCGTTATTGGGGATGTTTACTGCTTCCCATAGGGCGTTCGAATCGGTCAGCTTGGCTTCAATGATTTCGATAGCACCTTCGGATTGGGTATGGCTGTATCGTTCGATATTATGTTTCAAGCGAATATCTTGCGTCACTTGCTTCCAGAGATCGGTGCGGTTGGCCTCGTAATAATCCCAGTCATACAGGGAGAGATCGAATTTTTGCCAGGGTTGGGTACGACTGCAGCTCACCCATGGCAGGTATTCGCACAGGTGCTCGTCACCGGGAATCGGGAAAAGACCAAAAGCATTGAAAACTCTCTGTGTGAGAGGCTCAAAGTCAGTTTGAAGCTCTTGCCAACGCTTCCGGAATAGCGGGTATAGGTCCTCACCACTTTCGCGGTCCTCCAGAGCAACCATCCAGGTGAAGTGGTTCAAACCAGTAGCAACGATCTTGAAGCGCTCCATTCCAGCTAAAGCTAACCTGTGTTGAGCCTCAGCATTTTTGGGGTCGGCATGCGTGCTCAGGAGAGTTTGTGCGCCCTCAATGTCATAATCGGCTGCAAGAGTTTTGGCTACCATGGCATATCCGATGGCAAGCTGGTGACACAGACCGACTGATTTTATTGTGGAATACTCATTAATCAGATAACAAATGCGGTGTAAAGGGTTGCTGAAGTTGAGATACCAAGCATTTGGACAAAGCTGTTCCATATCATGCGCAATTTGCAGGATGGTATTCACATTTCGTGCAGCATGCGCAAACCCGCCCGGACCGCCATTTTCGGCATAAGGTTGCCTGAGTCCATGCTCACTGCCAAGCTTAAAGTCCTTTTGCCAAAGTCGTTCGCGGGGTTGAACCTCGATGGCGCTGATGACAAAATCCGAGCCGTTTAAAGCGTTTTGATGTGCGGAGTGACTACTTATCTGTTTTTCCGAACCCCATTCACTATTTAGCCAATTTGCCAGAGCGCTGATCAGATCCAGTGATTCCTGATTGGTATCCACCAACGCAATTTCCGTTCCACGCAGCACTTCGCTCTGTAAAAGTGTGATCAAAGTGCTCAGTCCAAAGGAGTGGCTTCCGGCGCCCAGACATGTAATTTTGGTCACAGGTCGTACCCCAATGTGCGGAAATGTGCCAGCATTGCTGCCGCGGCTTTACGTCCGGCACCCATAGCGAGAATAACCGTCGCACCACCAGTGACTATATCACCACCGGCAAAAACTCCAGGCAAACTTGTGGCGTTTGTCTTTTCGTCTACGACGATGTTGCCCCACTTATTGACTTCGATATCAGGAGTTGATTTGTGAATTATGGGGTTCGAGCCATTGCCAATGGCGATCACGGCAATATCAATCGGATGATTGAACTCTGACCCTGGAATGGGTATTGGTCGACGTCGGTTACTTGCATCCGGTTCGCCAAGCTCCATTTTTTGCATGCGAACCGTGGTCAGATTGCCGTCAGAATCCCCAATAAATTCAAGTGGATTGCTCAGGTAAAGGAACTGAACGCCTTCCGCAATGGCATGATCAATTTCTTCTTTTCTACCGGGCATTTCTTCTTGTCCACGACGGTAGATGATGTAGGTTTCTTTGGCACCCAACCTTAGGGCGACCCGGGCAGAGTCGAGAGCCGTGTTTCCCCCGCCAAAAACGCCCACGATCTTTCCATGAAGATTGTGAATGGGAGTGTCAACGAAGGGATATTGATAGGCTTTCATCAAGTTGATACGGGTCAAAAAATCGTTGGAAGAATAGATGCCGACCAGGTTTTCGCCTGGAATACCTAGAAAATGAGGCAACCCGGCTCCCGAGCCAATAAAAATCCCATCGAAACCATAATCCTCCAACAACTCCTTGATGGTGAAAGTGGCACCGATCAGCGTGTTGGGGACGAAATGGACGCCGAGATCCTTAAGGTCATTGACTTCTTTGGAGACGATGGTTTTTGGTAGACGAAATTCAGGAATACCATAGCGCAAGACACCGCCAAAATCGTGCATCGCCTCGAAAACAGTGACTTCGACACCAGCTTTTACAAGATCCCCCGCGCAACTCAGACTGGCAGGTCCGGAACCTATCAGCGCCGCTTTGGGGGCTTTTTCTGCTTTCTCAGGCTTCTGACTTGTCAGTCCGCTCTCTGCCAACCTATCTGCCGCAAAACGCTCCAATGCGCCAATGGCAATTGGTTCACCTTTTTTTTGCAAAATGCACGAGCCTTCGCACTGGTCTGTTTGCGGGCAAACTCTACCGCAGACCATTGGCAGGGAATTGTCTTGCTTAATTTTCAGCCCAGCCTCCACATATTTGTTTTCCTTGAGCAGGCGAATAAAATCCGGAATCTGCACTGACACCGGGCAACCCACAACACAGCGAGGATTGCGGCACTGCAGGCAGCGTTCGGCTTCAGCGAGTGCTTGTTCTTCAGTGAAACCTAAAGCAACTTCCTCAAAACATCGGATACGGGAGTCAATGGATAGTTCGGGCATACGCTGGCGCTGCTTCTCGAGAACCGCAACAGATTCCAGCAAAGCCTCATCGTCGAGATCTTCAATTTGAGCATCAAGCCGGCAGTCTTCATCGTCCTTATAAGCCCGGGTGCGCTGAATGATACTGGTGTAATCTACCAGGTGACCGTCAAATTCAGGTCCATCCACGCAGGTGAACTTGGTTTTATCGCCAACTTGCACACGGCAACCGCCACACATTCCGGTACCGTCTACCATGATCGTGTTAAGGCTGACCGTTGTGGGGATCGCATATTTTCGGGTCAGATCGCTGATTGCCCGCATCATAAAGAGCGGTCCAATGGCTAAAACATGATCAAAAGTGTGTCCGGAGTCTAATAAATCCTGAAGTTTTCCGGTTACAAAACCGTTGTAACCGAAGCTGCCGTCATCGGTGGTGAAATATAGGTGATCTGAGACTGCTGTAAGCTCATCTTTGAGGATCAGCAAGTCTTTGTTGCGCGCTCCGATGATTGAGGTTACTTCATTTCCCGCTTGTTTAAGAGCCCGGGCGACCGGATAGGCTACTGCGGCTCCAACTCCGCCGCCTACCACGCAGACTTTCCCAAAATGCTGGATATCCGAGGGATTGCCAAGAGGACCCAACATATCATGGAGGGTTTCACCAACTGGGATTTCATCCATCAGCGTGGTGCTTTTTCCGACGGTTTGAACGATTAACCTGATCGTTCCTGTTTCGGCGTTGTGGTCAACAATGGTCAGGGGCACGCGCTCACCAGATTCGCTCAAACGCAAGATAACGAATTGTCCAGGTCTGGCTTTTTTTGCAATGTAAGGGGAATAAATCTGGTAAGACTTGACGCGGTCCGCCAGCGTCTCTTTTTGAATGATCGTGTTTAGGTCGATGGGGAACTCCTGAAAAAAGTAATATTATGGATAGGGCTGTTCGTTTACTTCCACTAACAGGCACCAATAGAGATTCTCACCCTTATTCGGGTTGAGTGAATAGACCAGGCAATAACGCCCAGCGGTCAGGTCGGCTTCGGGAGTGAGAACATGGATGTTGTTTTCAGCTTTGGTCGCCTGATATGCCACCAACTGATCGTTTTGATCGTGCAGTTCGAGGCGATTCATATTGACCACCAGGGTGTTGATCACGATTTCTGGTTTCAGTTTTTTGGTGACCGGAATACCATCCGTACCATCAGGAAGCACCTGTTTCATTGCCATTTCAACGTATTGATCATTTTCCAGGATGAAAACGCCATTAGTCGGTGGCAAAACTGCTAAAACCTGGGTGGGTCGACTGAGGTAAGGAATATCAACGTTAAGCAGTGTTGAACCGATCAGGATGCCGATAATGATAAAGACCATGAGGGTTAGGCCGTAGAGCATAATATCCAGCCAGGGTTTGCGTGTGCGTGCTATGGGCGCGGTTTGGGCAGCTTGGAGCGGTAGAGCAGACTCGGGCTTTGGTGAAACAGCTGCCTCAGGCATAGGGTTTTGAGCAGCAACATGTGCAGCAGCCTGTGAGGGAGAAACGGGTGACTGTTTAAAAACACCAATTGGGTGGGTATAATCCGAAAGCTTTTCTCCTGGTTTTGGGGGGAAATATTTCTTCCGTTCGATAAAGGCTAACCCGCGCTGTGCTGGGCGATTGGCAGGGTCAATTTCGAGTGCTTTTTTAAGGAAAATTGTTTGTTTATCTTCGTCTTCGATAATGGCGGAAAGCCAGACCCACACATTGGCATTTTCGGGTTCTTCGACTATGGCATCTTTCAAATGTCCTAAAGCCTCTTCCATCAGTCCGGACTTGGCTGCTTCAATTCCTTTTTCTAATGATGATGTCATAGTGATGCTCCGAATGGGGTCATTGATTACACGATTTTACCATATGGATAATGATAAACTAAAATTACATGACAAAAGGAACCAGTATGAAAATTGCGGTCATCAGTGACACTCATAACAATCTGCATAATATCCAGGCAGTGAGACAAATCATCTTGTCTGAAAATGTGGATGCTATTATCCACTGTGGCGATCTGACCGACGCAGAGGTAATAGATTATTTTGGTGATTTTGCTCTGTACTGTGCTTTTGGGAATGGTGATTTTGGTACAGAGGTCGAACGGCGTATCCGCTGGTTCAATTCAGAAAATCAGGCAGGGGATAACCTCGAACTGGTGTTGGGGTCCAAAAAAATATTTATTACTCATGGTCATGTCCTTTCCAGCCTGCGGGAGGCAATTAATTCCAAGAATTTTGATTATGTATTTCATGGGCATACTCATCGTTTCAAGGATGAAATGGCAGGAAACACCCGGGTAATCAATCCTGGTTCTTTAGGCGGTAAGAAGGTTGAGGACCGCTCTTTCGCAGTCCTGGACTTGGAAAGTGGTGTGTTGAAACGATTTATTGAGCCTTTTTGAATTTGAGCAAATCCTTGCCAAAATAATTACAAAGTGTATAATAACTGCCTATCGGGGCGTGGCGCAGTCCGGCTAGCGTGCTTGCATGGGGTGCAAGAGGTCGAAGGTTCAAATCCTTTCGCCCCGACAGAAAAGACCCCGGGATTTTTCCCAGGGTCTTTTGATTCCTGGAAAAACTTGTTACTCATCCATAAATATGCTTGACCAAACCGATATTCTATAAAGTTGGAGCGGACATTAACCTCGGTTCTCGCCGGTCTTCAGACCGGGTGTGGAGATTGAACGTCAGGTCTCACACCACCACATCAATAGTTTAAGCTTGTATTCTGGTTCCTATGCAATTCGTGGCGAGCACAGAGCAAACGACCTTGTGTAACCTACTATGCAGGTTATAATCAGTCAAATTCAGTCCTATCAAATTTCAGACTTCCACCCTCAACTTACCAAGGAGCCTGGCATGAATACCAAACGTTTTACAATTTTACATTCCAACGATATGCACGGTGACTTTCTGGCTGAGCTCGAAGCCGGTACCGGAGATGCCATCGGCGGCATTGCGTTATTGTCCGGTTACATTAATCAAGTTCGTGCAGAAGAAAAAAACGTTCTCTACACAATTTCTGGTGATATGGTGCAAGGTTCGATCATCGATTCTGAGTTTAAAGGTATCAGCACCATTGAAATCATGAATTATCTGTCCCCGGATTGCGCATCTCTGGGAAACCACGAGTTGGATTACGGTTTGCCTCAGTTGTTATTCCTGGATAAGCTTGCAAATTTTCCCATCATCAATGCAAACATGTACATCAAGAAGTACAACAAGCGCTTGATGTTGCCTTACCTGATAAAAACTGTCGATGATTTTGACATCCTGTTCATTGGAATAGTGACTGAGACAGTATTGGATGCGCTCAAGCTTGATTCCCAGATTGGTACTTTTATTAGCCTTGAAGATGCCGCTACTGAGATCGGACGAATTTGTGATGCATATAAAAACGATGACATTGACCTGACTATTTTACTTACTCACATCGGTCTTGACTCGGACAAAGAGCTCGCTGCATTGTTAAAACCAGAATGGGGCGTAGACATGATCCTTGGTGGTCATTCCCACAGTTACATGGACCAACCTGAAGAGGTAAACAACATTCTGATAGCCCAGGCTGCTGTTGGCACGGATCAAGTCGGACGGTTTGACATCCTGGTAGATGATGACACCAATTCCATCGTAGACTGGAAGTGGCGCCTGGTGCCAATTCATTCTGACGATATCAAGCCTGATCTTGAGTTACAAAAATTCATCGATTCCTACAAGACTGCTGTGGATGCCAAGTACAATATATTGCTCTGCCGGATGGCCCAGACATTGACGCATCCAGGTAGAGAAGTTGAAACTGAGCTGGGGAATTTAATTTCAGACATCTTTGCTGAAAATGCGAATCTTGATGTTGCCTTTATTGGAAGCGGGTCAATACGGATGAAGCAAATGGGTCCGGTAGTAACCCTGCGAGACCTTAAACAATTATTTCCGTACGACGACACTTTCTCACGTTACACTGTCAGCGGTAAGCAGCTCGACCAAATTTTTTCATTTATCATGCGAAAAGAAAACCGTAATGGAGAGGGCGAGTGTTACCAGGTGAACCACGGAGTAAAAGCGGTTTACGACGAGGTTTTTGAAAGACTGGTCAGCCTGGATATTGATGATAACCCTATAGATATGGATCGGACTTACCAGATCGGGCTGCAGTCTTACCATGCCCTTAACTGTGAAGAAAACCTTGGAATCACGATGGAGGAATTGAGCGAGCTCAACCCTCCCAGAGTACTGGCGACCTCCATGCAGTCGGTGATTGACGAGTACTTACGCGAGCATCAGGCGATCAAACGAGAGGTGGAAGGACGACTCGTTTACCGTTAGTAACGTGTCTGGCCGGGAAGCCTCTCATTTTCTTAGATCAATGCAAAAAAAGCAGAATCCAATTTCGGACACGGAGTACTGTAGTGTACCCCGCTCCCTGGACTGCTCTGTCCATGACTGGAAAAAGAAAAATTACATTAATCCGCCGTAACCACCAGGGGAATGTAGATGTCGAAATTGACCGGTTCTACAACCTTGGCGACTGCGCAGGAAGACAGTTGTGAGAAGCAAACTGCTCCGGTTTCAGCTGCCTGAACTTTGTAAAAATAGTACTTATCGAATTCGATATCCGTGTCCTCGTAGCTATTGGTGGTTACTTGTGCAACCTGGGTGAAGGTGCCTGCACAGGTAGTGGAACTGCGAAAGACATTGTAAACATCTGCATCAATAACTTCAGGCCAGCTTACAAGAATGGAACTGGCTTGTGGTGTCGCAGTAATTTGGGGGTTAGTAGCAAAACACCGCCCAATCGGATCTGCCAGGCTGGCAGCTGTGCCAACGCCCGCCTTAACTGTTGCGAGGGTTGCTGGCATGTGCATTTTGTCGATCGTGTCCGTAATCTTGTGATAATGCGGGTTCATATCGGTACGTCCACCGCAACCGTAGGGAATAGGGTCGTATTGATAATTTTCCAGGATTTCAATAGCACCAACACCAGCATCCCAAAATGATGCGTGATCAGAAGCCTCGATTGCCCGGTTTGTGAGATAGTCGTAAGTCAGACCGAGCGTATAGTTGGTGTTCACATCGGTGAAACAAGTCCCAACCATGTTGGAGTCTGTCCTCGTACCAACATGCAACTCGATACACATATCCTGATCACCATCATAACCGAACATATCCAGGTTGACGACACCAACAATATCGTCCATTTCATCAGCGTGGTCGGCGACGTATTCCTCACTACCCCAAAGACCTTGTTCCTCGCCAGTAAAGAATATCAATTTAATGGTTCGGTCAAACTTGTAGTAGCGGAACAAGCGGGCAGCTTCCATGAGTGCGGCAATACCACTGGCGTTGTCTTCCGCTCCTGGTGCATTCGTAGCTCTTTGAGGAGAGGTGCTGTCCATGTGCGCAGTCATCAGGACGATCTCAGCGGCGTTCGGTCCATGACCTGGAATGGTGACAATCTTATTTTTCCACATCCTCGCATGGTCCGGCTGCCTGACCACTTCCGTAATTCTTGTACTGGGAATGAAGTCAGCACTTATTTGGAGCAGATCAACGAGTTCTTCTTCACCGGTTGGGTAATAGGATGGGGTGTATGAATGATCAGTAAGATAGATGCCTTCTTCATAACCGAGCCCCTGCAGCTGCTCACCAAGATATGGATACGCCATCGCGTTGATATTCAAGTTGAACATCTGAGTGGAGAAACGTGTGAGGATCTTCCTCTGAGCACCACCGATTGAAACGAAATCTTCTCCTGAAAAATTGCGAATCCATTGGGCAACATCAGCCTGGGTTACTTCTCCAAGGATATTGGCAACAGTATTATCATATCCGCAGGTTGGTGGGGTTTGAGCAGCTACATTTTTCGGAACAATCGAAAAAATCAAAACAATCATAACAAGCACAAGAACAAGCCTGGTTTTTTTCATGGATTCCTTTTGATTGTGTTGTCAAGACAAGCCAGTTTACAGCTTGCCGTGCGCGTAAAATGTGGGGATGAATATGGTAGCTTGACCCTTGAGCCAACTCTCCAAAGCTTCTTCTTTTATCTCCAAGATCCGTTCGATGGGGGCCATGCCACCCAAGTCATAAGCAATCATATCCCACTCGGATTCAAAGGCATCAAGTGATGGTTGACGCCATTCTCCGGCAAGTAAACCGAGATGAACTCCCTGCAATCCGGCTTCTCTCATCATCCAGCCTAATTTTCTGCCCATACTGAGGTTGACACCCTGGAACGAGAGGGAGTGATTTTGCATCAACCCGATGTTTTGAAACAACTCAGGGTAATCGATCCGGGATTGATAATCCGGCTCTGCGCAGGCAACAACGTATCCACCAGCTTTGGTAACACGTTTCATCTCTTTGATCACTTCTTGAGGATTTTTTAACCACAAAAGGAAGTAATGGCAAACTGTAAAGTCGAAACTTCCACTCTTGAAAGGCAGCCTAAATCCGTCTGCACAAGCCACCGGAGCTTCGGGAGAATGACTCCAAGAAAATTCACACCGCTCCAGATCGATATCCACTCCGAATGGTCTCAGCCCCTGGTAAACAAAATCAGCAAACAGAGCACCGGTCCCTGAACCAACTTCAAGAACCGTTTGACCTGGGGACGCTTTTAGTTTTTCGAAGATGAAGCGGCGCAGGTTTATTGTCCATCGGGCTTGCGTTAGATAACGGTTGTGCCAATCAGCAGTTTTCATTGAGTCTCCTTTGGGTTTTTAAGAATCTTTGATAAGGTCTTTCCAATCCGAAATAAGTACATTTCCCAGAACTTGGGAGGAAAAATCTTGTAGAGTGAGCGAACCATCAGGCAGGATTGTGTAGTAGGCATGCTCTTGCTCTGACACTTCGGGACTGAAGAGTACGGTGTGTGGGTTTTCCTGGGCTAGATAAAGCGGGAAAGGCAGATCGTGTTCGATCATGATCGCATTGTTCGTCAGTTGCTGGTTCAAGTGGGCTGCCTGGTCATGGGCATCCAATTCAGCGGCGTAAAAACTAAGAGCGTTCGCGCCTGCTTTGGTTAGTTCAACTGCCCATGAATACAGGTCAGAATCATGATGAACTGGGAACCGAATGCAGGTGAAGAGATCCTGGTCAAAGATGTGCTGGAGTTGGTTTGAATCCTGCCCGCTTTGGGGGTCAAACTCAACAATTAAATGATCGAGCCCGCTTTCCAATAAGGAATTCAGAAAGTCCATGTCCTGGTAAAGTCGGGGTGAAGCGGAGAGTAGACCTGAAACCATACCAAGTTTTTCCGTATAGCGCAGCAATTCAAGCAAGTCCTCGCGCAGGGTAGGTTCGCCGCCCAAAAAGATTACCTGGGGGATACCGGCATCGAATGTTTTTCGGATGAGCTCTTTCCATTCCGTGGTCGAAAGCTCCTCGTATCCACTGTGTTGTGATGCTTCCCAACGATCAGTCAGGCAAATATTGACCCGCAAAGGGACATCAGTCGGAATATTTGTGCTCAAGCTCTCAAAACCAGTGTCAGTCATCAGGGGAGCCTGGTCGGGGTTGTTCACGATCGTGAGAATCTCTTCATCGAAGCGTTTCAAATCAGCTATGAGCGTCTCTTTCCCGACGTTGTAGCGCTTCAGGGCAAGCTCAAGAATTTCGTTTCCAGGTTTTCCTTGCATTTCCAACCAGGCAAAGTAGGTGCCTGTCTGGTTGAGACGCAAGATGGAAGAGGCATTGACGATCAGTATGCCCGTCTCATCCGGAAGAACTCTGAGATGCAATCGATATTGGTTTGGTACAACATCTGGAGTGTGGAACGAATAAAAGCCCGCGGGTGTAGGCTGGAATTGAGCTGGTGTTGCGCGTAGTGTTTGTGGCATGTCTATCTCCTGCTGATCACTAAGTCACGATAAATTGGTTCTGGTTTTTGCTGATCCCTGGCAAGCGGGCAACCACCGCCGCATTCCTGCAAGAAATCACAATACTTGCATCCCTCTGGAATATTTTGACGGTTGCGCAGGCTGAGGCAGAGCGGGTGGTTCCAGATTTCGCTCCA
>JBCFBG010000003.1:0-11694 GCA_038562515.1 Anaerolineaceae bacterium | reverse complement strand
GCGCAATGTTGGTTCGCCACCTGTGAAAACAACGTGGGGGATGCGAATATCCCATAGATTATCGATCACCGACTTCCACTCTGTTGTTGAAAGTTCAGGGTAATTTCGGGAGCGGGCGTTGTAGCAATGGGCACAATCGTTGTTACAGCGGTACGTGATCGCCAAATCCATGCGGTAGGGGGCGCTTAGTTTTGCTGAAAAAGGCATATTTGTTGACAAACCCAAGTCACAAATTGGGCAAGCGGTACTGTTCTCATCAGTCAATGATTCGATTTTTGCTACTGTTGCTTCAAAATCTGCCAACAAATCATCTTCATCCACCTCAAACTTATCGAGCAAAATGTCAATTGCTTCAGGTGTATTAACCTTATTCAGGTAGAGATAAGCCATAAACAAGGCACTTTGATTTAAGTAGATGATCTTTGACGCATTGATCACCAGCAACCCCGAAAGATCTTCGTCGACTCGAAGGTGCAACCTGGATTTCTGATTCTCATTCGAAATATCGAATTTGTAAATTCCAGGTTCTGGCAACGCAAGCAAAGGTGCTTTCATAAGGTATTATCCAAATTACCGACCACCACCAGCACAAGCACAAGCACATCCCGCACAGGCACAAGCGCAGGCGCAGGAACTGCCTCCGCCACCACCACGAAAACCGCTGGACCCACTGCTGGGTCGGCTGACCGGGATTGGGTTGGTGCGGTTGGTAACTGCACCAGTGAAGCCGGTCAGGTCGCCAACGACACCCGCAGAGACCGCGGTGGCACCGTTGATGATCGAGGCGGCAAAGTCAGAACCGGGGATGTTGGGCATGGAGATGGACGGTTTCGATCCGCCACCGCCGGAAACTGAAGAGACTGGACTGGCAAGCCCGGATGCACCACCGACAGAAGGACTGGCAGCAAAACCCGGGTTATAGAGATGCCACCAATGAGGTATGAACACCGGGGTGTTGACGAAAGTCTGTTGCGTTCGGTTGTTGAACTGATCGTCCAGCATAGTCCATTCGAGGGTGTGGTCAAATTGAGCACTCTTGATTTCAGGGGTTTGGGCCCCTTCAACAGCTAACCAGGCACGCCGGGTGATGTCGGTATAGTAAGCTTTGGTTTCACCTGGGCTGAATCCCTTCAATTTGTCTTGCACAACATCGACCAACTGAATCAGCATCGCTTGCAACGCACGACGCTGCTTGTCTTTACCGGTTTCTGAAAAAGCTTTGATGAAATTGGTCTCATATTCATAGAGTCCTTCAGGTAACGGTTCGTTAGCTTTGATGGACAAGGGTTCTTTTTCTACCACAGTGATGGCTTCTTTTTTAAGCAATCCAAAGAGGACCATGGTCAGAATCTTGTCGAGCGGTTCTTCAAGCAAAATCCCAGCTTCTACGGCGGTCAACCCCCGACGGATACCTTTCCCGTCGACGGCTAATTTTGGGGGAAAATATTGCAATTTTCGGGTAGAAGTCTGCTTTTGTTCAACCCTTCGTGAAAAAATTCCAATTCCAATGAAGCCAAGCACACCGAGTATACAAGGAATGCTGCGAAGAAGATTGCCAATAAAACTACCAAATCCGAAACTATCACCACCCCCATTCCCAATTGGGCTGGGTTCTTCGTAATCATTTGGATCAGAAATCACACCTGCTGGCACAGCACTGGCAGGAAAAGCCGCACCAAATTCGTATTCGGTGTGAACATTTGCATTGTTGGTAAACCAGGAGTAGTAAACACGATTGTCCTGTGTAAGGGCGGCTTCACTAATATCCTCTCCTGGCCAGTTACTCGGGTTGTAGTATACACCCTCTTCAGCACCGACGGCTGGAGGCAGGATAATGGTCATGCGGTATTCTGTGTTTTGAGAACGGTCATATTCTGAACCGAAAAAGTTAGGTGTGAATTGGAAGTTTACATAATTTTCCCTGTCAGCCTGGTCGTAAGGAAAAAGAATGTCCGTGATACCAGGAACAGTAGCTATTACCGTACCTTGAGATCCAGGTTGGATTGCCAGGTTCTTGAGAGCCAACTCCGCGCCACTGACGTAGGCAGAGTCGTTGACTTCGGGCATCGGTTGACCGTCAATCGTTGCCTCAATTTTGTTCAAATCGTAACTTGCATAAGGTAAGGCCAAATCAACGAAATCGAGCGGGCTGGCGGAGGGGTCATTCTGGAAAACCATGAAATAGCGAAGCGTCAGGCTGCCATCAGCTTCCAGATAAGCTTCCACCTCGTAAGTCGGTAGCGTGAATCGGTAGGTTTGCGCATGAGAAGGTGTGGCTGGCAGCATCGCCGCCAGAATCAACACCAGACCCAAGGCCAAGAGGAGGAGGCGTTTGTCAAATCTGGTCGTTACCATTTGGGCTCCTCGGTTATCTGATAGGTTGTGCCACAACTATGACATTGGACCATAGCCGCTCCATTGACAATTTTAATGTCACCAGGGTCAAGTGGAGAGCCACAAGACTGGCATTTGACTGTATCCATCTGGATGTTACCAGGTAAGTCAAGGTTGACGTTATAGACCGTGTTTCCAGCCGCTTTGGCCTTGGCAGCCAGGCGAACGCCAGCAAAAATCAGGGCAAAGCCAACCAACAATCCGATGATCCCAACAACAAGCCATGAAGGGCTGCCGTTTGGGCTAAAAGACCCTAGAATGAACAGGAATGAGAGGAGGATCGCGATTGCTGCCAAAATGTAAGAGATGATACTGCCGGTTTTCATATTGAACTCCTTCCAGAGGTGTCTTGCTGAATATATTATCTCAGGAAAAGCATTTTTTACCTTATATAATATAGTCTATTGATGATAACATCAAACGTAAAACCAACGGCTCTATTCAATTAATTATAACTAAGGTGACCATGAAAAATGTCGAAGTTCCGGAAATTGTTATATCCAGATTACCGCTCTATGTGCAAACTCTTAACGAATTTTTGCGAGAAGGAAAAAGTGTTGTCTCCTCGGCGGATTTGGGGGAGAGGCTCAAAATAACCTCGTCACAGATCAGACGTGATTTTTCTTACTTCGGAGGTTTTGGCAAAAAGGGAACAGGCTATGAGATCATTTCCCTGATGGAATCACTGCGAAAAATTTTGAACCTGAATCAGGTCTGGCAGGTTGTGCTTGTTGGGCTTGGCCATGTCGGTCAGGCTCTACTGAACTATGATGGTTTCAGTCGAAAAGGCTTTGAAATTATCGCGGCTTTTGACGAATCACCAAAAGTGATTGGGAGAAAATTCGGCGGGTTGGAAGTGAAAAACGTTGATCTGCTGGAGCAGGAAATCTGTGCCATGAAAATTGATATTGGCGCAATCACTGTGCCAGCGGAGAATGCACAGATAGTCTGTGACCGGTTGGTTAATTGTGGGATACGAGCGATCTTGAATTACGCTCCAGTTGTTCTTAATGTGCCCGAAGGGATTCATGTGTCGAATATTGATCCGGTTTTGCAGCTGCAGAAAATGACCTACTATCTGAAATAGGAGAGTCTCGATCGGATTGATGGGTTTTTACCCATCCACAACGCATGATAGCAATTATTAGACGGGAGGAGGCAAGCCCTTCCCGTTCGAAATAATCATTTCTTTTACGTTTATCTTGATTGGCTTCGTTGGATGACTTCCAGCATTGGAAACGCCTTTGCCAGTCCTTCTACTGTGCAGGTAACCGGGTTTTCGACGACATAGGCGGGGATACCAAGAGCGACAGTCAGGTATTTATCCAGTCCTTTCATCAATGATGTGCCCCCGCACAGAGCAACACCACGGTCGATGATATCCGAGATCAATTCAGGTGGGGTTTTTTCGAGCACACGCCGGACCGTAGCAACAATTTCTTCCAATGGCGGCTGCATTGCTTCCACGATCTCATTTGTAGTTAGCGAAGCAGGTTTCGGAAGACCGGTAACCTGGTCTTGTCCCTGGATTTCCATCGTTTTTTCATCTTCGGTCGGAATTGCGGCACCAATATTGAGCTTCAGCTGTTCAGCTGTGGTTTGCCCAATGATGAGACCGTATTTCTTCCGTACAAAATTGATGATCGCGTCATCGATGCGCAAGCCGGCTGTCCGGCTGGTTTCTGCGCTGACAATGCCAGACATGGAAACAACGGCTGCCTGAGCTGTCCCGGCTCCGAGCGATATGATCATATTACCGGTAGGTGTATTGATGGGCAGATCGATGCCGATTGCGGCAGCCAATGGCTGTGGAACGAGGTTAACCTCACGCGCGCCTGCACCAAGTCCTGCTTCCTGGACGGCTCTGCGTTCGACACTGGTCACGCCAAATGGGGTCGAAATAATTAAGCGAGGACGAAAGAAGAGGGTCGGTCCGGTTACTTTTCGGATCATTTCACGCAGAAAGATTTCAGTCAACTCGTATTCGGCGATGACACCATTGCGAAGGGGACGAACCACCTCGATCGATTCAGGAACGCGCCCCATCATACCCAGGGCAGTTGTGCCGTATTCAACTAATTTCATCTCGTCTATGACAATCGCAACAACGGTGGGTTCCTGGATCAGTATCTGATTCCCTTCTGCAATTTGGGTATTGAACGTGCCCAGATCGATGCCTAATTCTCGTGAAAGTCCCATTGTTTTCCTGTCGTTGCTTGAGTTAACGTAGCAATTTTACCATTGATATGGATGTTTTAAGATGCTCAATGAGTGCAGCTGATTCTACTGAAGAAACGGCAGTAGGTAAAATATCACAAACTCGAGAAGAACTGTAAAGCATAACGCAGTCGGTCTTCTACATTCTGGCTGAAGTCCTTGGGAATGCTTTGGACGGCAGTTTGAGCTTCAACCACGCTAAAACCGAGTGCAACCAACGACTCGATGACTTCATCATCGCTGCCGGAACCTCGGAATGACTGGTAATCGCCGATATCCGGGAATTTGCCTTGCAGGTGAATCACAATTTTTTGAGCAGTTTTCTTACCAACACCAGGGACCCGCACAAAGTATTCCGATTTCTCGGCTAAAACCGCGTTTCGAATATTATCCAGTGAAAGGTTCGATAGAATGGCGAGTGCCAGCTTTGGTCCAATACCGTCCACACCCAGGAGCAAGCTAAAAATGGCTTTTTCTTCCTGGGTGGTGAAGCCATAAAGAGCCAATAAGTCCTGGCGGATGACCATATGGATGAGAAGACGTAATGGATCACCGACCTGGTGTTCAGTAAGTAGATGTTTATCGACGAAAACCTCAAAACCAACTCCCTGGACGTCCAGTGTGAGAGAATCGGTTGAGATAAAGCTGATAATTCCATTGAGTGAATTGATCATGATCTGACCTTTTTTCTGTGTTGATAATAGATTTGATAAAGCATAACACCAGTAGCGATAGAGAGGTTCAGGGAATCCAAATCCCCTTCCATGGGGATGCTGATCATGGTTTGGCAAAGCTGCTGATAAGGTGCAGACAACCCTTCACGCTCACTGCCCATCAACAGCAGCAGCGGGTCCGGATAGTTGAATTCGAAACAGTCCTGTTCAGCCTTGTCCGAGGTGCCGATCGTGAAGATGGCAGGATTTTGCCTCAAAAAGGTTTGCAGGGTGGGTTGATCAGCCTTGAAAACGGGAATCGTAAAAATTGCGCCCATAGAGGCCTTGATGGCAGCCGGATCAAAAGGATCGGTAGAATGATCCAGCAATATCAAACCTTTAGCGCCCACGGCGTCACAGGTACGAAGTACAGTACCCAAATTTCCCGGGTTTTGGACCGCTTCCAGGGCAACCCATATCCCAGTGTGGATTTCTGATAAATCATTCAAATTAGCCCATTTTTGGCGGATTATCGCAGCAATTCCCTGGGGTTTATCCTTGCGCGCCAGACTCTCAAACACTTCTTTGCTGACCTCAAGAACCTCAACCGTAGGATTCCCCTTGAGCTTTTCAACCAGGCTTTTGCCATATTCACTTACCAGTAGTTCATCACAATAAAGCAATTCCTGAATTTGAGCATTTGAATCAACCGCCTGACCGACCACGCGCAGTCCTTCAGCCAGAAAGGTATTGGTGGCTGAACGCTCCTTGGAATCTGCCAGTTTGCGTATTGCCTTGATTCGTGGGTTGCTGGTGCTGCTGATCATTGGTTCTCAATCAAGCGTTGCATTTGGAGATAGCCTAAGTGACAAAGCGCGATAGCCAGTGCGTCTGCGGCATCGTCTGGTTTGGGGATGTCATCAAGGTGGAGGCTGATTTTCACCATTTCCTGAACTTGTCTTTTATCCGCGTTTCCGTAGGAGGTGACCGCTTGCTTGACAGCATTCGGGGTATATTCTGCCATCGGTAGATTGTGTTGAGCAATGCAAAGAGTTATCACCCCACGAGCCTCGCTGACTGCCATTGCCGTCTTCTGATTCTTCTGGAAGAATAACCTTTCTACCGCTGCGTACCCAGGTTTGTGCTGTTCGATCAGTTCGGTCAGTTCCCGGTAAAGATAAACCAAACGGCTGGAGGTATCACCTTCAGCCGTTGAATTGATTACACCATATTTAATCAGTTCTGGCTCATTCAAGTCGTTAAGCCTGATCAGACCGAATCCGGTGATCGCAATGCCAGGGTCAATTCCCAAAACTAACATTAATCCATTGCTTCGACGTGTTCATCGCCATATTTGAGATTGGAGTAAACGTTCTGGACGTCATCGTTTTCTTCTATGGCGGTGATTAGCTTGAGTACTGAAACGGTATCGTCGAAATCCAGTTCAACTTCCTGGGTTGGAATCATGTGCAAACCAGCATCCTCAATATGGAATTTGGCAGCAACCAGGCTGTCAAGGATGGCCTTAAACGTATCTGACGCGCCGATGATCTCGATGTAACCGTCCTCTTCCGTGACGTCGTCTGCGCCACCTTCCAGAGCCGCTTCAAAAGCCTTGTCGAAATTCTTGCCATCTGATTTGACTGTAAAGACAGCCTTGCGTTCGAATTGCCAGCTGACAGAACCATTGCTCGCCATTTCACCGCCACCTTTGGTGAGCAAATGGCGTAAATCTGCAACAGTGCGATTGCGATTTTCGGTTACACATTCGATGATTGCAGCTGTCCCACGACCGAGATAGCCTTCATAAGTAATTTCTTCTAATTCGGCACCGTCTTTATCTTCGCCAGTTCCACGTTTGATGGCACGTTCAATACTGTCTTTGGGCATGTTACTGTTTTTGGCACGTTCGATGGCAAGTTCCAAACCGACATTCATGGAGGGGTCGCCTCCACCTCGGCGAGCTGCTAATGCAATTTCCCTTGCCAGGCGCGTGAAAACGGCACCTTTCTTTGCGTCTGCTGCGCCCTTCTTGCGTTTGATCGTGGACCAATGTGAATGTCCGGACATATGAATTCTCCTTACTAATAGGGTGTCAATATAACTGAATTATTATACCACTTTGAATGCGGCAAATTGCTTATCCTTGCTATCTATTGATCTACATTGAGATATCAAATTTTGATTTCTTAAAATTAAATTAGAGAGGAAAAATTTGTTGTTTGAGGGGCAATGTATCTCTGCCTTTTGTTAACTTAAAAGTGAGAAGACCGGCTTGCAGACTTCAGGTTTCACTTTCGAAAATAAAAAGAGCCCTGCATTCGCAGGGCTCTTTTACTAAAATCCTTGTCTATTACTTGAGTAACAGAGGCAGGTAGATAAAGTAGACGGGAATCTCGTCCACAACATGCAGGACCACCGGCACATTGATGTTCGGAGCAGGAGCATTCTTTACACGTAAAGTGGCAAGGTAATCTCCTAAAGCCAAACCAGTCGCGTCATAAGTGATGATGACTTCCGTGGATTCACCAGCAGGAACGACACCAGCAGTTGGGTCTTCAGACAGCCACAGCACGTCGCCACCAGCTTCAAGTTGGATTTCGACATCATCGAGGAAGAAGTTACCACTGCCAACGGTGACTGATTCGAACATGATCTCATGTGTAGTGCCATCAGCATAATCAGAGACGTCCAATTCGATCATACGATAACCAATAGTTCCGCAGGCTGCATCAAGACCATCCGTGCGCCAGATTTCTGTTTCGTCGATCAGAAGCGCCATGTAGTTACTAGCACCTCCATCACCACAAACAGCCTGTTCAGCCCAGAAAGTCATCATAGCAGTTCCAGGGTCGATCTGAACGTTTTGAGAGACATAACCATAGTCACCCGCAGTAGCGCCGCCAAACCAGGTCCAGACTTCCCCAGTATTTGGACCAGAGCCACCGCCAAGACCACAGTCTGCCTCATTACAAAGTACAGTGCCATATGTTTCGGAATAATCATCCCAATAAGGATTGGGAGAATATTCCTCAAAGCTGGGATCAAGGATTATCTGCTCAGCCTGAGTACCAGCAAAGGGCAGCTCAAAGAGTTCGAAGACGCCTTCAGCGGCACCGATGTTGGTGAGTTTGAGGATCTGAGTGCCAGTTGTATCCGGGAGCAAAGATTTTTCAAGTGCAGCAGGAGCAACTTGCAGACAGGGAGCCATCAGACGGAGGGTCAGGTCTTGAATTGTTGTGTCGCCAGCAGAAATTACCAAACCTTCGAAGGTCTGTGTTTCATAGCCGTCGATTGCAACTTCTACATCATAAGTTCCTTCGGGAATCGCAGTTTTGTAATTACCTTCACTGTCCGTAAGGATCGAGTACAAAACAACGCCTTCCTGCAGGAATTTGACCACTGCCTTGGAAGCAGGGGCAGGGTTTACATTGCAGACTTCCAGCACAGATACGTGGCCTTGAGCAAAGCCATAATCAGCAGGTGCGAGGAGTCTCAGTTGAACAGGAACATTCATGGTCGCTTCGGTTGGGCTGTTGACTCGGAGACTACCGAAGTAATCGCCCCAGGTCAGATCAGTCGCATCGAATGTGAGGGTCACATCAACGCTACCGCCGTCAGGATCGACAACTCCCGCGGTTGGATCTTCAGTCAGCCAGACAATATCTGTCGAGCCGGCAGAGCCCATGCCGCGGATGGTCCAGTTGCCAGCAAAGCCTGCATCATCAATCAGCAACCAATTCGCATCTGGAGGGAGAACGGGTTCGGCAGGAACTTCACCAGACCACCAGCCTGCCCAGGAGCGTTCCTGTGAGGCGGTTTGATCGATGGAGGCAGGGAAATAAGACGTGCCGGGAACTTCCAGGAAGATGGCGCCGATGATAACATCGCCAGGACCTGAGAGTAAGACCGGTTCATCCAAAACATAACTGTTCCAGCCAGTAATATCACCAATAACAGCATCTTGCTGATAGAGGAATTCTGAACCTGGCGCGGGATCTTCGGAGCCTGTGGTGTTTTGGTAGACGACGATTCTAAATGCATCGCCGGCAGCTGTTGAGCCACTTGCCTCGAAGGAAATATCAACCTGTTCCAAAACGAACGGGAACTGATCTGCAGCTGGCGTGAAGCGGTTGACTACCATGAACTCGGCAGTACCACCGATACCAATGGCATCTTCAGCAACACCGTCATCCAGAACCAGCTCGACATCAAAAGCCTTGCTGTAA
Organism: Anaerolineaceae bacterium; assembly: GCA_038562515.1. Classification (GTDB taxonomy): domain Bacteria; phylum Chloroflexota; class Anaerolineae; order Anaerolineales; family Anaerolineaceae; genus Mesolinea. Next base: position 2,201 of record JBCFBG010000003.1, on the reverse strand, counting down.
GGAACGGGACCGGCGCCAGGGCGTTCACTGATCTCAAACGGAGCTTCGAGAGCGCCGGTATTGGTCAGTGTCATGGTTTGGGTAGCGGTTCCATCAGGGTTGAGTTCCTGGTAGAACGAATCAGGATCAACGGACAGACATGAAACATTGAGACGAAGTGTTGTGTCATCCAGCATTACATTTGTGTCCCAACCGAGGACGACATCAGAAATCAACTGGCTGACATAACCAACTTTGGTAATCTCGACATCGTAAGTGCCGTTAATCAACGCATACGTGAAGTAGCCCATGTCATCTGTTAGGGTGGAATGGACCAAGTCACCGTTTCGATAGAAATTGATCACAGCTTTTTCGAGTGGTGCGGCATTCACATCGCATTGTTCTAAGGCAAATACGTTACCCTTGATGTTGCCGTAGTTGAGCGGTCGAATAACATGCAGCGTTACGGGAATTGGATCAACCTTGTAAGGAGTGTTAGTCCTGATTTCCAATTGAGCGAAGTAATCGCCAGGTTGTTCGATTCCATCAACACTGAATTCGATTTCAACTTCGTAGGTACCTAAAGCTGGAACAACGCCCTCAACCGGGTCTTCATCCAGCCAAGGCACTGCACCACCGCTACCACCGGCAGCGATCGCGAAGGCGTCAACCTCACCCTGGGTGAAAGAACCAACCAGAGCAGATGCACCAGTGTTGATGTCGATGATGCGCAGTTCGGGGACGGTTGTGTAGGCAGCCCAGTAGAGGATATGGTTTTCTTCATCGTAATCCATACCCTGAGCGTAGTTTGGATCTGCGCCGAGGTCGCCTACGATCGTATCAGCACCCGTCGTAGGATCAATACGATGAAGTGAATTGGAGACCAGGTCGACACCGTAAAGCATTCCGGTATCAGGCACATAGGCGAGGTCGATCAAACAGGTTGCGTTTGTCAAAGTACCGATGGTGGTTGTTGCGCCAGAAGTGACATCCAGCTCCACGAGTGTCGATGCTGTATTACATTCGGTGGTCACACCGTACATCACACCAGGACCACCAGCCAGACCGCCAAAAGTGCCGGTAGGAGGTGTTGTGGGGCCGACGACGGTAGCCACACCGGTTGCAGTGTCAATAGCATAGAGGTTATTGTTGTCGTAACTGACAGCATAGAGTGTGCTGAAGTCACCGCCCATAAAGTCACCAGCAAACAGCGAAGTCGCTGCTGGAGTGCCAACAAGGGTAGACGTGCCAGGAACAGAGGCATCTGGCCAGAAGTATAGTTGATCGGTCATAAGATCAATGCCATAAGCCGGAGGTGCGGCAGTGATGCCATAGCGACCACTCAGGGCGTTGAGTTCGAGACTGCCAACAGTTGCAGCCGCATTGGGATCGCGGAACATGGAGGCAGGCCCTGAATTGAGGATTTCTCTTCCCTTGAAGGCAGGGATACTGTAAGGTTGGAAGCCAATATTCTTCTCAGAAATTGAGAAGGCTGCATCAACAGGACCCAGGTTGCTGAGGTCGAGAGTTGTGATTTCAGGATCGTCATACAAAGCGATCGTTCTTTCGAGCGCCAGAGGATCAGGAACAATCAAACCAGCACCAAGCTCCCAGTCTTTCCATACGATTTCATCGATCTTTACCTGAACCGGTTCGGTCACAGTTTCGTACTTTGGCATCGAGGCAGTAAACTCGATGTCTTCAGAGTAAGTGCTCAGTGGAATACTTGCCTGGGGCTTTATACTCTGATCGCAAGGTTGCGCAGCCATGGAAGCGGGGGTGTAAACATCGTCGCTGCAAGGATTATGAGGAACAGCACCATATCCATCCCCATCGTAGTACCAGGATGCTTTGGCATCCGTATCACCACTTCCAGGTGTTGCAGATACACAATAGTAGATAACGCAGTGGTCGTTCGAGCTTTGTGACCGGGTATTCGAAATTTTGACTTCATATGGTGCTGTCTCGAATGTCCAGGTAAAAGTAGAGCTTACCGAACCGCTTGTACAATAAGGTGTGCCGGTTTTAGCAACGTTCGTAACAGTCCAGCCTGCAGGGAACTTTACCCAATCAGTATAAGCATATTCCCAGTCGGTTGTGAATGTTTCTGACTTGAAGCAGAAAGTACCGGGAACACCTGGTCTGTAAGCTTCATCACCACCGACAGTGGGATAAAACTCAACGAAACTGCCGGGAAGACCCTGAATGGCAGCAGGAGGGGT
>JBCFBG010000079.1:0-5073 GCA_038562515.1 Anaerolineaceae bacterium | reverse complement strand
GGGCGGGACCGGTGCGGCGGAGCCCTTCGAACCCCGTCAGGTCCGAGAGGAAGCAGCGGTAAGGAGGTTTCTTCGGGTGTTACCGGTAAACCTGCCCGAATGCATTGATTAACTATGACTAACCAACCAGGCACCACCCCACCAGTCTGCTCTTATGAGGGCTCTAATTACCAATCTCAATTTTGGGATAACGCCAACCGTCGTTACGAAGACGCGGTAGAAACGGTGGCAATAGACAGGCTGTTCACTCAGGGTGGTCATCTGCTTCTCGAATTGGGCGCTGGCGCTGGCAGACTGACCCAACGCTACAAAAGTTGGGAACGGATCGTCCTTTTAGACTATTCCCGCACGCAGTTGCTGCAAGCCCGCGAGCGTCTGGGGGAAAGCGACCAATTTATCTACGTCGCTGCGGATATCTACAAGCTCCCATTCGTGAACGGTCTCTTCGATGGTGCCACCATGATCCGCACTCTGCATCACATGGCGGATGCCCCACAAACCTTGCACTCCATCCGACGTGTTATGGCGCAAGATAGCTTATTCCTGCTTGAGTTCGCCAACAAGCGCAACCTCAAATCAATTTTTCGATGGATTCTCAGAAAACAGGCTTGGAGTCCGTTTTCTCCAGAGCAGGTTGAATTCGTCGAACTTAATTACAACTTTCATCCCCAGACCATCCTCAACACCCTCCAGCAAAGCGGTTTTGAAAACGATAAAAGCCTGGGTGTCTCCCTTTTCCGCTCAGATTGGTTTAAAAACCACGTCAAACATGAGCGCTTGGTGAAATGGGATGCGCGTTTTCAGGATAAAAAACCCTTCAAAGGACTGACTCCCAGCATCTTCACGCTCAATCGTGCCTCTGGTTCCTCTGAGAAACCTGCGCAGGGGACCTTTTTCTCCTGCCCCATCTGTTCAACTGCCTTACCTGAAGCAAAAGTAACCCAGATCTGCCCTGGGTGTTCCCATGAATGGCAATATTCTCAGGGGATTTATGAGTTCCGCGTCAACCCGGAATAACAGTTCCATTAAAAACTTTCGACTCAAAGTTTCTCGTTTGCTGCCTGGTTTAGCTGCAACCAGCCTTCTGTTTCTCTCTGCCTGCAATTTTCCCAGGGACAATATCGCTGCCACTGCTGCCTTTCTATATTTTCAACAAACCCAGATTGCGGAATCTCTTGCCACTCCTCCAATCAACCTGGTTCAACCCATTCAAACCCTATTGCCCACCCAACCCTTCGAGGAAGACCGCCCAACCCCTCAACCCATTGAGACTGCTCTACCTGTCCCGCCCGCGCCAACAAAAGTCTGTGAAATGGCTCTCGAGCCAGGCAGGCAGCTCTACTGCACGCAATCTGGCGACCGCCTGGACGCCATTGCCCGTCGTTTCCGGGTCAACGCTTCCCAAATCCAAGGCGCTGAAGGGCTCGAATCCAATTTTATCCTTCCTGTGAACACACCCTTGGGCTTGCCCATTCCCACTTTCTCGACCCCCTTTAGCCAACCCGCTTTGCCGGATAACGCCATCATTTACGGACCAGATTCAGCCTCATCAGACATCGTCACCTACGCTCAAAATGCAAACGGGTATTTAGCGCAATATAAGCAATATCTTTACGATGGCTGGTACAGCGGTCCTGAGATCATTGCCTTGGTTGCCGTGGAGACCTCCACCAACCCACGTCTACTGCTCTCGCTGGTTGAATACCAATCCAACTGGCTCTTCGGGTATCCTGCCAATGCCGCTGATGACCTCTCTCCATTGAATTACGAAGCAGTCGGTGTGGAAGGGCTTTATTCAGAATTGCAGGTGGCTGCCAGGGAGCTCAGCCGGGGATACTATGGATGGCGCGAAGGCACCTTCCAGACCCTCACTTTCCGGGACAAGCATAGCGCGGATATTGCTCCGCAACTCAACGTGGGCAGCGTCGCCGTCCAAAACTTGTTCGCTGGTCTTTACGACGAAGGCAACTTCTATAGCAAACTCTATGGACCTGATGGCTTCCTTGCTTTTCACGCCGGCATGTTCGGTGACCCCTGGGCAAGGGCTATAGCGATCGGAACTTTGATGCCCTCCGGGATTAACCCGCCCACGCTTAGCCTGCCTTTCCCCGTCGGCGAAACCTGGGCTCTCACCTCGGGTCCACACATCACCTGGCAATATGGCACACCACGTGGTGCTATCGACTTTGCCCCCCTGGATAACCTGCCTGGCTGCATCATCTCGCCCAACTGGGCAGTCGCTGCAGCCTCTGGGCTGGTGGTGCGCAGTCAGCGAGGTGCTGTCGCGATCGATCTGGATGGGGATGGTAACGAAGGGACGGGTTGGGTTTTGCTTTACATGCACATGACCCCTGATGGACGGGCAGGGGAAGGCACCTTCCTGAATCAGAACGATCGTGTCGGTCATCCATCCTGTGAGGGCGGAGTCTCCACAGGAACACATCTTCACATTGTCCGGAAATTCAATGGGGAGTGGCTGGCAGCCGAAGGACCGTTACCCTTTATCCTTGACGGTTGGCAGGCAATTGCCAGACCCGGAAATTACGCTGGTCTACTGATGAAAAATGGTCAGCAAGTTCTGGTCGGTCCCAGCTCCGAAAGCTACACCTGGATCACTCGCTGACCATTGCTTGCTTTCTTCGATCAGGTCGCCAGAACCAAACGTAATACATCCCTATCGCAATTGTATAAAGCAAAATAGTCAAAAGGAAGGGTGGTCCAAAACCGTACCTGATCTGCAAATAACCACTGATGGTCGGGCTCAAAGCCCACCCAAAATTGGAAGCCATGCTGGTCAGGCTTGCCAGCATCCCGCGCGATTCCGGCTCCACTTGTTCCATAACATAAGTCGAATAAATTGGACCGCTCATATTCATCAACATCGTTCGCACATAATACGCCACCAAAACGACCCCAAACCAGGGCGAAAAACCCAGCATAATTAAAAACGGCACCGACAGCGCCTGGCTGACCACCACGATCTGGATCTTGCCAAAACGCTCTGCAAGTGCTGGAGCAACAATCAAGCCCAGACCCATCGCCAGGCTGCCCCAGGCAAAAAATGTCCCAATTGAGGAATCACTCTGTTGATGGACATTGCGGAAATAAACGTTCATAAATGGCATGATCAAGCCTGCACCGACTGAAGTGATCAGAGTTGGCAGGATCAATTTCTCAAACTTACCTGGATTATTGCGGATAAAACTCAAAGGGGCAAACGTAGGGCGTCCAGCTGTCCTGGAAGCCCGTCTTGCCACAAACAACATGGGCAACAAAGCCACAAAACCGCTCAATGCTACAGCCCACAAAGACAGGGAATAGGCTTTCGTATCCATGGCATTGATGGCTAACCTCAGCGCGAACCAGGTCGGCAAAAACCCACCAACCCACTGTCCAATGGAAACAGCAGTCATACGCAGACCAGAAGAAAGACTGAAAAGGTAAGTGCGTTCAGTCTCTTTGCTGTTCTCCATCAGGAAAGGCCCCATCGCCACACCCGACAGCGCCTGAGCCACACCCTGGACGATGTTCATCGCCAGGAAAATCAGGCTGGAGGGGAAAAGGAGCATCACAGCCACTGAAGCAGAATAGCTCGCGATGCTGATCATGATCGAATTGCGTCTCCCGATCCGGTCAGTCAAAAAACCGCAAGGAATTGCCATGATCAGGCTGGTCATGCTCCTCGCAGCAACCATGTTGCCCAAAACAGCCTCGTTATAGCCCAGGCTCAGGACATAAAAGTTGAAAAGCAGCTGGAAAATGCCTGTAGCTGTGCCGTAAATGGCTTCGCTGACAAGGTACAACCTGGCGTTTTTGCTGAAAGCTCGGATCCGGCTGAGGTATGTCGCCAAAACCGAGCTTTTCGTTTCATCTTGGTTTAACGGTTCGGTATCCAACCCTACTCACCGCGCACAAAGCGATTAAGTAAATCCTGGGTGTCCTCGAATCCCTCATATCTTGCGGAATACTTGCGCTCTCCACCGGGATCAATGTAAACCTGGACCATGCCTGCCAGCCGAAGTTGAGTTAAATGATGAGTAACAGTGGGTGGTCTCAAACGCAACACCTTCGAAAGCTCAGATGCTGTCTGAGGTTCCTGGGCAAGGTAACGCAAAATTCTTAATCGGGTTTGGTCTGCCAGCGCTTTCAGCCCTCGCAGTAGTGCGTCTGGAACAACTTCTCCGGGAATGATCGACATCGTTCCGGGGCGTGCGCCAAAAAGAACGATCATTTTTGACTCAGTCAGGTGTTCCGAAAACATGAATGGCGACCCCCAGAAGGTTGGTGCCAGAATGATGTCAGTAAGATGCTCAAAGTCACTATAGCGCACACCAGCTGTCAACTCTTCCAACATCGCCGGCAGCGGGCGGCTTCCAGCACGCATGCGGGCATAAGAAAGTTCTTGCTGCAAGACAGGCAAAATGCGTTGTTCTTCTTCTGCAAAGAAAGTGTCAATATATGCCTGGAGTCCCGGGATCAACTTTTCACCAAACTCTTTTCGATTCGCCCATACTTCATTTAATGTCAATATGATCTGCCTGGTTTGTTTGTTGTCTTCCCAGCCAAAGCGTTGAACGAAAATTTGTGTTTCCCCTTGGGTCCATTTTTTTCCTGCAGTCGTTGAAAGGAATAAATCTTTCAATTCTACTGGCATATCTGGCTGGATCGTCAGTGTCTCCAGAATTTCGCTTGTGGGAATGCTCCTCAACTTAGCCATCAATTGGGCGGCGTCCTTGGGTTGATTCAACGAGTAAACAAACGTCAGTGGAATCAGACGCAAAAGTGCTGCTTTATCCAAAATATCACGGTTTTCAGCCGAAACGCGGGAACGTACACCGGCTGCCCATGAAGCACGAACACCATAACGTTCAGGGTCATGCAATATCCTCAGACTTATAAACAGATCATAGGCCGTGCCAATATCCCAATGAATTCTGGTTTTGATCATTGCAGTCATGTTTGCCTCCGAAAGACACCAATCAATTCTATTAGATAAACGTCTAATGTCAATACCGCAGGTTTTTCAACCCGGTAAACTAATATTTGTGCTGGTCCGTCTTCTGCTGCTGTCCT
>JBCFBG010000078.1:0-5104 GCA_038562515.1 Anaerolineaceae bacterium | reverse complement strand
TGTGGATAATCTGTGGGAAACCGAAGGATGGTCTGTGGAGAAATCCACTATAATTAGTGAATAAATCCAATATTTCTGTGGATTGGAGCCAAATGGAATCCAGAAAAGAATTACCGAAATTCGCTGTCTTGCAGCTTTCCGGGTGTTCAGGGTGTGAAGTGTCACTGCTGAACTCTGATGAGTGGATCAATAATTTCAACCTGGTGTATATGCCGCTGGTTGTGACGACCAACAAAATCCCTGAAGACGTGGAAGTGCTACTTGTTTCAGGGGGAGTGCGTACGGATGAAGATATTCACAACCTGCGTAAAGGTGCCTCGCGCTCGAAAAAAGTGATAGCCGTTGGCACATGCGCCCTTTCTGGCGGAGTAGCCCAGATCCGCGAAACCCACCAGTCGCGGGATACCTATTTGCTATCATCTCACCGTCTGCGCCTGCCGGACATGCTGCCAATAGCTTTCCCGATTGATCGATTTGTGAAGGTTGACCTTTACCTGCCAGGCTGCCCGCCCACACCTCAGTTGTTTATGACCGCTTTGACCGAGGGAGAGAATGCTAAAATCGCGTCCATCGTCTGCCAGGAATGTGGTCGTCAGAAACTGCAGGATATGCGCCCGACTTCGATAACAGGGATGCGCAGCGGCGTGGTTCTGCCAGATATTTGCCTGGTGAATCAAGGCTATGTTTGTGTTGGAACCTCCACCCGTGGAGGCTGCGGCGCCCTTTGCACACGACCCGGGCATGCCTGTGTTGGATGCCGAGGCCCAGCCAACCCGTATCTGAACAAAGAGCCCAAATTTGTGCTGGATAACCTCCGCCGTGTGTTTTCACGGATGACCGATATCCCTGAAGAAGAGATCAATGAAGTCCTGGAATCTCCCTGGCTATCGCTCTTCCTTGACCAGTTTACCGATTACACCCAGGACGAGTCCCTGCCCTTGCGGACGAAGGAAAAGATGATCTAATGACCACCATAACTTACCCCCTTAGTCGAATTGAAGGTCACGCGCGTGTCGTGATCGACATCCATGATGATGAAGTCTTTCGGGCTGATTTTCAGGCAATGGAAATGCGCGGTTTCAGCTATTATGTGCAGGGTGTGCCTGCCGAACAAATCACCGTGATCGTTCCTCGTATTTGCGGTGTTTGTTCAACTGCCCATCAAGTAGCCTCGGTCAAAGCGTTGGAGGATGTTTTTGGTGTCACGCCACCACCACTTGCTGAAGAAATCCGTGAGGTGCTGCTGCTTGGTCAACTGATCCAGAACCAGGCTACTTCGTTGTTCATTTTCACCATGCCCGATCGAGTCAATGCCAGTTCGCTGTTTGAGGTATCGGACACCCAAACAGACAAGGAGCTTCAGTTTTCACTGGCGCAGAAGGCGCTGCGAATTCGCAAGATCGGCACCGATTTGATCAGCCTGGCAGGTGGTCAGTTCATTCACCCCATCAAGACTGTTATTGGCGGCGTCACCAGCGGCATACCCCGCCAAAAAGCTGACGAAATGATCAAAACGATCGACGAACTTCTGCCCATTGCAGATGCACTGGTTGATACCTATTGGCAAATGTCGATGGAAATGGGAGACCGGATCGGATCCTGGGGGGATGACGAGCCAACTTATTACCTGGCGTCCACTGAAGCTGACAACTTCCGGCTGAACAGCAAGCACCTGCGGTTAATGTGCCCCGAAGGCAAAGAATATCAAACATTCGACCCGCATGAGTTTAAATCTTACCTCCAGCTTGAAGACAGTGATTATTCTTACGCCGGCATCAGCAGTTTTCAAGGGCAGATCATGCGTGCCAACAGCCTGGCGCGCATCAACCTTACTACTTCTTTTGGGACACCGAGGGCGGATATTTTCCTCAAACGCTTTGTTGAGACCTTTGGTCGCCCTGCGCATGCCATCATGTTCTTTGACCTTTGCCGCGGGATCGAGCTTGTCTATGCGCTTGAAAAGGCACGCCTGATGTTGGAGACTGACCTGGAACATGGCGAAACCGAGGTTGCCTATACTCCACGGGATGGGGTTGGTTACGGGTTGGTGGAAGCTCCAAGGGGGCCGTTGCTCCACCACTACGAAGTGGAAAACGGTCTGATCAAGAACGCGGACTTTATCATCCCAACCGTGCACAACATGCTGGCGATTCGCCGGGCACTGATGGTGGTTGCCAAACGCTACGTCAGCGCTGACGGTATCAGCAGTGAGTTAGGACGGGCTGTTGGACGCGTAGTGCGTGCTTTTGACCCCTGCATTGCCTGCGCGACGAAGTAACCGATTCTTTTAGCGCTCGCCTTTGTATTCTGCATGCAAGCGTTCATAGAATTCAGTCAAATAGGCATCACGCTCCTGCGCGATGCCTTTACCAGTTCTCGTGAAGAGCTGGTCTTTGACCTTTCTGAGTTTGAAAAGATATTCGTGATAGGAGCTGTGGGGTTCTCCCGGCTCTTTGATGCCCGTCTCCAGGAACTGCTGGGAAGGTTCGCTTAACACAGGCTGCCCAGCCAGAACTGCATAGGCGATGGTGCGGGCTGCGCCAACCGCACCAAGAACATCCAACTTATCAGCATCAAACAAACACTGTGCTTCCAGGGTTTCGGGGCGCTCGCCATTATGACGAAAGCGGTGGGCGCGGATACAGTGCTGAACAGCCTCAATACGTTCCTGCGACCAATCTTTGCTCGCTAAAATCTCTCCAGCAAATTCTGCTGAAGCGATGTGGTGTTCTTTTCGTGCCTTTCCACCCTCCTCTGGGCTGGCTCCGCGGGAATCGTGCAGGTAGGCGGCTGCTTCAATAATCTCAAGGTCTGCCCCTTCAGCTTTGCCAATCCGTTCAGCCATCACTTTGACACGCAAAACATGCTCAAAACTATGGACTTCGTCTGCTTCCTGGTACCAGGCTTTTGCTTCTTCGAATGAAATGGTCATGGCTTATTCCTCGCCGCTCTGGATCTGGTTGATCAAATTTTGGGCGATAGTTTGGAGCAGTTCACGCTCACCTTCGTCCTCGTGCTTTTCTTTCCAAAACCAATCCAGCAGCTCGAGTGGGGTTAGCGAACTAGTCACCTGACCTTCAGGCAAGCGGCTGCGGGCTTCTGAGACGGAATTTTTTTGCAATTTGAACTCGAAGGCGTCTTTGGCATAGGTATGCAAGCGCGTTTCGTCGATCAATACCTCGTAACCTTGTGGGTAGGTAATTTTCAGCCGGACAATAGCATCTTTCAGCTCTTCCTGGGAGGGCATGGCAGCAATCAATTTGTCGTTGACATTCAACTCGTCAACCAGAGTAACGCTGCGGTCGATAAACTTACGGATGGGCAGTTTGCGCCACTCATAGCTGGTGTGTCCCTTTTCGATTTCGGCAATCACAAAGCCTTTTTCTTCATTCACTTCGCCAAAATCGACCCGCTCAATCGAGCCAGGATAGACAACCGGTGGGTGAAAGCCGAGATTGAGGTCCTGATGACGATGAATGTGACCGAGGGCGACGTAGTCAAAGTGAGGATTGCAGACCAACCCCAATGGCAGGATAACATCCCGACCGATTTTGATTTCCTGCTCATTTCCAAGTTTTGCCCCAGCAACCGAAGCATGCGCAGTTAAAATGATCGGAATTTTCGGGTCAGTTTCAGCGAGAGCAAAGTTGATCCATTCAGTAACTCTGTTCTCGATGATACGCAGTGGGTCCTCTTCGTCAGTTTCGCCTTCATTGATAGACTGCATAACACCCGCGCGCGTAATCCAGGGAATTGCCAGCACCTGAATTTGCAGCCCTTCCAGATCGTCAGGGGTGAGTAAACGCAGGTTGCTGACCACACTGATGTGATCGGGAGCGAGCGTTTCGAACTCTTGCATGGCGTGGGCTTTGCGCTGTGATGGAGAAATATCGTGATTGCCAGTGAGCAAAATGGTGGGAATGCCGGCTTTTGAAAGGCGCATCAGGCGGCGACCCCACTCACGCTGAAAAGTTGGTGCAGGGGAGCGGTCTTTGTAGGCATCACCGGCAAAAATCACCAGGTCCACTTTTTCGTCGATAGCAGTCTGGATGATCGTGTCGAGGCTTCGCAAAAAGTCCATCACCCGTTCCGGAAGACCAGTTTCAGGGTCATGAGAGCCAAAGTTGGTCATATCGATATGGGCGTCGGCAAAATGAAGGAGTTTGATCATGGCGTAATTATAACGGAGTCACTGACTGAAAAGTCGAAGGTGGGCATTTGGGTTCATCAATAATGGAAAAATCTTTTTCATCGGGTAAAATCGAGCTATGACAAAAATCAAACAACCTCAAATCTTATTAACCAATGATGACAGCATCAACTCACCCGGCTTATGGGCTGCGGCAGAAGCACTTTCGACTCTTGGGTATGTACACGTAGTGGCACCCAGGGTGCAGCAGACCTCGATGGGGCGCGCGCTGCCGCGCGAATCTGACGGCATCCGCGAAGTCCAGGAGTTGGTGATCAATGGAAAAACCTGGCAGGTGTATGGCATTGGTGGCTCGCCTGCGCAAGCGGTATTACACGGGTTGCTCACTGTTATGACAGATATCAAACCCGACCTGGTCGTCTCCGGTATCAATTATGGTGAAAATGTTGCCTCGGGCGTGACTGTCAGCGGCACAGTTGGAGCTGCGCTGGAAGCGGCTTCCTTTGGTTATCCAGCTATGGCGGTTTCTTTGCAAACCGCTGTCAGTGAGCACTTCAATCTCTCTGACAAAGTCGATTTTAGTACCGCTGCGTGGTTTACACGTCACTTTGCAGAAAAACTCCTGCGCCTGAATATGCCTTTCGATGTGGATGTGCTTAAGGTTGATGTTCCGGCGTCTGCTTCCCCGGAAACACCCTGGGTGGTGACGCGCCAATCACGCCAACGCTATTTTGAGGTGACTTCAGAGTTCGACCCGCAGACAGGCAAAGAGAAGGTTGGTTATTTCACACGGGTGAATGAAGCTACGGTTGAAAGCGATAGTGACCTGAAGACTGTGTTGCTTGACAACCTGGTTTCCGTCACGCCTATCAGCCTGGATTTGACCTCACGTGTGGATTTTAGGGATCTGCGTGGGTTGTTGGAATCGTAGGGAACGAGAGTCATCCACCGTAC
>JBCFBG010000077.1:0-5276 GCA_038562515.1 Anaerolineaceae bacterium | reverse complement strand
TATTGCGGCAGTCACTTACTCTCCCACAACCACCAAGTTGCAGTACCATCAGCATGACATGGGCTTAGCTACCGGGATCGGAACGGTTAACCGGGCGTTTCCCCACCACTATCACCACCGCAAAACCATCAGACAACCACCACACACACCCGTGCGTGGGTAGTGGTCCAAGAACCGTACAGCGAACGCGAACACCACAGTGTCATCTCGTCAAAAAATCGTTAATGCTTTTCACGCACACACCAACCCCAGTGGGTTGTGTGAGTGATCGGCGTATTAGTACCAGTCAACTCCACACCTCACAGTGCTTCCATACCCGGCCTATCAACCCAGTGTTCTCCTGGGCACCTCCCCCCCACAAAGGGATGGAAATCTCATCTCGGAGCAGGCTTCCCGCTTAGATGCTTTCAGCGGTTATCCTTCCCGAACGTAGCCAACCAGCCATGCACCTGGCGGTACAACTGGCACACCAGAGGTTCGTCCGTCCCGGTCCTCTCGTACTAAGGACAGCCCTCCACAAATTTCCTACGCACGCAGCGGATAGGGACCGAACTGTCTCACGACGTTCTAAACCCAGCTCGCGTACCGCTTTAATGGGCGAACAGCCCAACCCTTGGGACCGACTCCAGCCCCAGGATGCGACGAGCCGACATCGAGGTGCCAAACCATGCCGTCGATATGGACTCTTGGGCAAGATCAGCCTGTTATCCCCGAGGTACCTTTTATCCGTTGAGCGACCACGCTTCCACAAGCCATGGCCGGGTCACTAGTCCCAGCTTTCGCTCCTGCTCGACACGTCCGTCTCACAGTCAAGCTCCCTTGTGCACTTACACTCGACACCTGATTGCCAACCAGGCTGAGGGAACCTTTGGGCGCCTCCGTTACTCTTTAGGAGGCAACCGCCCCAGTTAAACTACCCATCAGGCACTGTCCCTGAACCCGATCAGGGTCCGAAGTTAAGGAATCCAGAATGGTCAGAGTGGTATTTCACTTGCCGACTCCACCCGATCTGGCGACCAGGCTTCAACATCTCCCACCTATCCTACACAAACCACACCGAAGCCCAATACCAAACTATAGTGAAGGTCTCGGGGTCTTTCCGTCCTGCTGCGCGTAACGAGCATCTTTACTCGTAATGCAATTTCGCCGAGTTCGTGGTTGAGACAGCAGAGAAGTCGTTACGCCATTCGTGCAGGTCGGAACTTACCCGACAAGGAATTTCGCTACCTTAGGATGGTTATAGTTACCACCGCCGTTTACTGGGGCTTAAATTCTCCGCTTCACCCAAGGGTTAACGGGTCCTCTTAACCTTCCAGCACCGGGCAGGCGTCAGTCCGTATACATCGACTTACATCTTCGCACGGACCTGTGTTTTTAATAAACAGTCGCTTCTCTCTGGCCTCTGCGACCACCACCAGCTCCCAACCGCAAGGGCTGTTCACCAGGATGGCCCCCCTTCTCCCGAAGTTACGGGGGCATTTTGCCGAGTTCCTTAACCACGATTCTCTCGATCACCTTAGTATTCTCTACCTGACCACCTGTGTCGGTTATAGGGTACGGGCAACACACACCCTCACGTCGATGCTTTTCTCGGCAGCAGAGGATCACCAGATCACCCCACCACTGTGGGGCGCCCATCAGCTCTCACACTTGTGTGGGGACGGATTTGCCTACCCCCACATGCTACGACCTTAGACCACGACTACCATCGCGTGGCCTGGCTACCTTTCTGCGTCACACCTCACGCTTACCGACTCCACACTCAGGTCCTCACCAACCCACCAACCAGACATCCGAAGACGCCACGGGTGGACCGGGGAGTTAGTCTCATGTGTTTTGGTATTGTCGGTTGTGTGTCGGTACCAGAATATCAACTGGTTGTCCATCGACTACGCCTGTCGGCCTCGCCTTAGGTCCCGACTTACCCAGGGCGGATTAGCCTAGCCCTGGAACCCTTGGTCATCCGGTGGACGGGTTTCTCACCCGTCTTTCGCTACTCATGCCTGCATTCTCACTCGTGACGCCTCCACCACTCGTTCACACGGCGACTTCACTGGCGACACGACGCTCCCCTACCCAACACCACACCATTACAGTATCGTGATGCTGCCACAACTTCGGCGGTGTACTTAGCCCCGCTACATTATCGGCGCTCAATCACTTGACCAGTGAGCTATTACGCACTCTTTCAAGGGTGGCTGCTTCTAAGCCAACCTCCTGGTTGTCTTCGCAACTGAACATCCTTTCCCACTCAGCACACGCTTAGGGGCCTTAGTTGATGGTCTGGGCTGTTTCCCTCTCGACAATGAAGCTTATCCCCCACTGTCTCACTGCCACGCTGAACCTTACCGGCATTCGGAGTTTAGTTGACGTCAGTAACCCGGTGGGGCCCATCAGCCATCCAGTAGCTCTACCTCCGGCAAGAACCACGCAACGCTGCACCTAAATGCATTTCGGGGAGAACCAGCTATCACAGAGTTTGATTGGCCTTTCACCCCTAACCACAGGTCATCCCCTCCATTTTCAACTGAAGTGGGTGCGGGCCTCCACAACATCTTACTGCTGCTTCACCCTGCCCATGGCTAGATCACTCCGCTTCGGGTCTAGGACACGCGACTGGACCGCCCTATTCGGACTCGCTTTCGCTACGGCTACCCCACACGGGTTAACCTCGCCACGCACCGCTAACTCGCAGGCTCATTCTTCAAAAGGCACGCCATCACACCAACACGGGTGCTCTGACGGATTGTAAGCACATGGTTTCAGGTACTCTTTCACTCCCCTCCCGGGGTACTTTTCACCATTCCCTCACGGTACTGATCCGCTATCGGTCATCAGGAAGTATTTAGCCTTACCAGGTGGTCCTGGCAGATTCACACGGAATTCCACGAGTTCCGTGCTACTCGGGGACATGCATAACACTGGGGCCACGCGTTTCGTCTACGGGACTCTCACCCACTCCGGTACTGTTTCCCACCAGCTTCGACTACACGTAAGCACACGTCAGTGTCTCGGTCATGCTGAACCGAACACACACACCCCACAACACCATGTACGCAACACCAGCACGCTTGACACGCACACGGTTTAGGCTCATCCAGTTTCGCTCGCCACTACTCCCGGAATCATTGTTATTTTCTCTTCCTACGGGTACTGAGATGTTTCACTTCCCCGCGTTCCCTCCACACACCCTATATATTCAGGTGCGGGTCACCGCACTCGCATGCGGCGGGGTTTCCCCATTCGGACATCCTCGGATCACGGCCCGTTTATCGGCTCCCCGAGGCTTATCGCAGATTTCCACGTCCTTCATCGGCTCCTGATGCCAAGGCATCCACCATGCGCTCTTACACACTCACACCCACCCCTAGAGGTTGGTATCAGTGTGCGCGAAAATATCACACTAAGATTTTTTGACTCAAAGAAAATCACACTACACACCAGCACAAAGGCTGGTGCTTGATGCTCGCGTCCACTATACGATTCTCAAACCACTACCAATCACCACCCCAGCCAGCACCAGCACTGCTGCTGCCTCTGGGTTGGGTCGGTGCCTGGTGAAACCACTTGTGGTTCCAGGACCCAA
This sequence comes from Anaerolineaceae bacterium, assembly GCA_038562515.1. Lineage (GTDB taxonomy): Bacteria > Chloroflexota > Anaerolineae > Anaerolineales > Anaerolineaceae > Mesolinea. The sequence goes on along the minus strand of JBCFBG010000077.1, from coordinate 1,690 downwards.
CAGCGTGTCTGTTCTATCCGACCACCCACCCACCGTGCCCGGGGCATTGACCCCAGCCCGGCTGGTTGGGCGAGCGAAGTATGTGATGTTCCACCCTTGAGCAACCCACCCGAACCACACATGGGTTCTGTTGGTGGGCACCATACTGGTGTGCTCCTTAGAAAGGAGGTGATCCAGCCGCACCTTCCGGTACGGCTACCTTGTTACGACTTAGTCCCAATCACCAGTCCCACCTTAGACGGCCCCCTCCTTACGGTTAGGCCACCGGCTTCGGGTGTTACCGACTTTCGTGACTTGACGGGCGGTGTGTACAAGGCCCGGGAACGTATTCACCGCAGCGTTGCTGATCTGCGATTACTAGCGACTCCGACTTCACGTAGTCGAATTGCAGACTACGATCCGAACTGAGACTGGCTTTAAGGGATTCGCTTGCCCTCACGGGTTCGCCTCTCTCTGTACCAGCCATTGTAGCATGCGTGAAGCCCAAGACATAAAGGGCATGATGATTTGACGTCATCCCCACCTTCCTCCGAGTTGACCCCGGCAGTCTCCTATGAGTTCCCACCATCACGTGCTGGCAACATAGAACGAGGGTTGCGCTCGTTGCGGGACTTAACCCAACATCTCACGACACGAGCTGACGACAACCATGCACCACCTGTACACCAGCTTCAAAGAAGAGGACCTGTTTCCAGGACGGTCCGGTGTATGTCAAGCCTTGGTAAGGTTCTTCGCGTTGCATCGAATTAATCCGCATGCTCCGCCGCTTGTGCGGGCCCCCGTCAATTCCTTTGAGTTTTAGCCTTGCGACCGTACTCCCCAGGCGGGGCACTTAATGCGTTAGCTACGGCGCGGAGAACGTGGAATGCCCCCCACACCTAGTGCCCAACGTTTACGGCATGGACTACCAGGGTATCTAATCCTGTTCGCTCCCCATGCTTTCGCTCCTCAGTGTCAGTTACAGCCCAGAGTCCCGCCTTCGCCACCGGTGTTCCTCCTGATATCTGCGCATTTCACCGCTACACCAGGAATTCCAGACTCCCCTACTGCACTCTAGTCAGCCCGTACCCACTGCACGCGCAACGTTAAGCGTTGCGTTTCCACAGCAGACGTGACCAACCACCTACGAGCTCTTTACGCCCAATAATTCCGGACAACGCTCGTACCCTACGTATTACCGCGGCTGCTGGCACGTAGTTAGCCGGTACTTCTTCTGCAGGTACCGTCACTTGCGCTTCTTCCCTGCTGAAAGCGGTTTACAACCCGAAGGCCGTCATCCCGCACGCTGCGTCGCTGCATCAGGGTTTCCCCCATTGTGCAATATTCCCCACTGCTGCCTCCCGTAGGAGTCTGGGCCGTGTCTCAGTCCCAGTGTGGCCGGTCGCCCTCTCAGGCCGGCTACCCGTCGTCGTCTTGGTGAGCCATTACCTCACCAACAAACTGATAGGCCGCGAGCCCATCCCCAACCGAAAAAACTTTCCACCACCAGACATGCGTCCGGCAGTCGTATCCGGTATTAGACCCAGTTTCCCGGGCTTATCCCGAAGTCAGGGGCAGGTTACTCACGTGTTACTCACCCGTTCGCCACTCATCCACCCGGTGCAAGCACCAGGCTTCAGCGTTCGACTTGCATGTGTTAAGCACGCAGCCAGCGTTCGTCCTGAGCCAGGATCAAACTCTCCATAAAAAA
>JBCFBG010000076.1:3909-5487 GCA_038562515.1 Anaerolineaceae bacterium | reverse complement strand
GGTAGTTTCAAGGAAATAAAAAAAACAAATTTACAATGAAGAGTTTGATCCTGGCTCAGGATGAACGCTAGCGATAGGCCTAACACATGCAAGTCGAGGGGCAGCACATGAAGTAGCAATACGGATGGTGGCGACCGGCGCACGGGTGAGTAACGCGTATGCAACCTGCCTACAACAAGGGAATAACCCGTTGAAAGACGGACTAATACCCTATAATACAGGGGTCCCGCATGGGAATATTTGTTAAAGATTTATCGGTTGTAGATGGGCATGCGTTCCATTAGCTAGTTGGTGAGGTAAGGGCTCACCAAGGCAACGATGGATAGGGGAACTGAGAGGTTTATCCCCCACACTGGTACTGAGACACGGACCAGACTCCTACGGGAGGCAGCAGTGAGGAATATTGGTCAATGGGCGCAAGCCTGAACCAGCCACGTCGCGTGAAGGAAGACGGCCCTACGGGTTGTAAACTTCTTTTGTAAGGGAATAAAGTGTAGTACGTGTACTATTTTGCATGTACCTTACGAATAAGGATCGGCTAACTCCGTGCCAGCAGCCGCGGTAATACGGAGGATCCGAGCGTTATCCGGATTTATTGGGTTTAAAGGGTGCGCAGGCGGGAGATTAAGTCGGCGGTGAAATTTTGCAGCTCAACTGTAAAAGTGCCTTCGAAACTGGTTTCCTTGAGTGTGGATGAAGTAGGCGGAATTTGTGGTGTAGCGGTGAAATGCATAGATATCACGAGGAACTCCGATTGCGCAGGCAGCTTACTAAGCCATAACTGACGCTCAGGCACGAAGGCGTGGGGATCAAACAGGATTAGATACCCTGGTAGTCCACGCAGTAAACGATGATTACTCGCTGTTTGCGATATACAGTAAGCGGCTTAGCGAAAGCGTTAAGTAATCCACCTGGGGAGTACGTTCGCAAGAATGAAACTCAAAGGAATTGACGGGGGCCCGCACAAGCGGAGGAACATGTGGTTTAATTCGATGATACGCGAGGAACCTTACCCGGGCTTGAAATGCATCTGACAGGGGCGGAGACGCCCTCTTCCTTCGGGACAGATGTGTAGGTGCTGCATGGTTGTCGTCAGCTCGTGCCGTGAGGTGTCGGCTTAAGTGCCATAACGAGCGCAACCCTCATCATTAGTTACCATCAGGTCAAGCTGGGGACTCTAGTGAGACTGCCATCGTAAGATGCGAGGAAGGTGGGGATGACGTCAAATCAGCACGGCCCTTACGTCCGGGGCGACACACGTGTTACAATGGGTGGTACAAAGGGCAGCTACATGGCGACATGATGCTAATCTCCAAAACCACTCTCAGTTCGGATCGGAGTCTGCAACTCGACTCCGTGAAGCTGGATTCGCTAGTAATCGCGCATCAGCCACGGCGCGGTGAATACGTTCCCGGGCCTTGTACACACCGCCCGTCAAGCCATGGAAGCCGGGGGTACCTGAAGTCCGTAACCGTCAAGGAGCGGCCTAGGGTAAAACTGGTGACTGGGGCTAAGTCGTAACAAGGTAGCCGTACCGGAAGGTGCGGCTGGAACACCTCCTTTCTGGAGAAACGCCTT
>JBCFBG010000076.1:0-3809 GCA_038562515.1 Anaerolineaceae bacterium | reverse complement strand
AACCAGCCAGTCCTATAGCTCAGTTGGTTAGAGCGCTACACTGATAATGTAGAGGTCGGCAGTTCAACTCTGCCTGGGACTACAGAAAAATGATGTGGTGATTGGTTGATGAGATGATTGGAAAATCAACAGATCGGTAAATCAGCAAATCAATTCTATCGGGGGATTAGCTCAGCTGGCTAGAGCATCTGCCTTGCACGCAGAGGGTCAACGGTTCGAATCCGTTATTCTCCACAGGTTTAAAAAAAGCAGGCGACAGGCGAGTCGCGAAGCTTGAAAAGGTAATAAAAAGAAATATTGAAGTTTGAAAGCCGGTCGGCGGCGAAAAAGAAGAAGCAACGGTTCGAGTCCGTATCAGACACCTGTCGGTCGGGTCTACTGCAAGGTAGACTGCGTATCGGAGCGATCTTTGACATGATGAAATTAAAACAAGAGCAAATAACAAAGTAAATAAAGTTCATTAGACGGACCATTGCCATTTATGGCATGAAGTCTGTTGACATACAATTGAACATTAGACGCTAGTATTTATCAAGCCCGGCTGCAGGAAGACTTGTCTTCGTGCGGAACCGGACGGCGAAAAGAAAGTGAATAAGGGCACATGGGGGATGCCTAGGCTCTGGAAGGCGATGAAGGACGTGATAAGCTGCGAAAAGCTGCGGGGATTGGCAAATACGAATCGATCCGCAGATATCCGAATGGGGCAACCCGGTACGAGAAGATTGTACCATTCCACGTAAGTGGAAGGCGAACGTGGGGAACTGAAACATCTAAGTACCCATAGGAGGAGAAAACAAAAGTGATTCCCGGAGTAGTGGCGAGCGAAACGGGAGAAGCCCAAACCGGTGTTGTTTCGGCAATACCGGGGTTGTAGGACTGAGACGTGGCAAGAATTCAAGGAAGCGGAAGCATCTGGAAAGTTGCATCATAGAGGGTGATAATCCCGTATGCGACTCCTTGAGGAAGCCTATCAGTATCCTGAGTAACGCGGGACACGAGAAATCTTGCGTGAATCTGGCGGGACCATCCGCCAAGGCTAAATACTCTCCAGAGACCGATAGTGAACCAGTACCGTGAGGGAAAGGTGAAAAGAACCTCGAATAGAGGAGTGAAATAGACCCTGAAACCATGTGCCTGCAAGCGGTCGGAGCCCCTTATGGGGTGACGGCGTGCCTTTTGCATAATGAACCTACGAGTTACTCTTGCCTGGCAAGGTTAAGCATTTAAGATGCCGAGCCGCAGCGAAAGCGAGTCTGAACAGGGCGCACAGTCAGCAGGAGTAGACGCGAAACCAAGTGATCTACCCTTGAGCAGGTTGAAGTTTTGGTAACACAACATGGAGGACCGAACCGGTAAACGTTGAAAAGTTTTCGGATGACTTGAGGGTAGGGGTGAAAGGCTAATCAAACTTGGAGATAGCTCGTACTCCCCGAAATGCATTTAGGTGCAGCCTCGGACTACGAACTTGCATGAGGTAGAGCTACTGATTGGATGCGAGGGCTTCGCCGCCTATCAAGTCCAGACAAACTCCGAATGCGTGCAAGTGATATCCGGGAGTGAGGGCGCGGGTGCTAAGGTCCGTGTCCGAAAGAGGAACAACTCAGACCATCAGCTAAGGTCCCGAAATATATGCTAAGTTGCATTTAACGAAGTTTTGCCGCAGAGACAGCTAGGATGTTGGCTTGGAAGCAGCCATTCATTTAAAGAGTGCGTAACAGCTCACTAGTCGAGTGGCGAAGCGTGGATAATAATCGGGCATAAGCATATTACCGAAGCTATGGAATTGAGAAATCGCCGCAAGGCAATTTCTCCAATTGGTAGGGGAGCATTCCAGTCTGCGTTGAAGGCGTACCGCAAGGTATTCTGGAGCGTCTGGAAAAGCAAATGTAGGTATAAGTAACGACAAAGGGGGAGAGAAACCCCCTCGCCGAAAGACCAAGGTTTCCTGATCAACGCTAATCGGATCAGGGTTAGTCGGGGCCTAAGGATAAGCCTTTGTGGCGATTCCGATGGAAGAAATGGTTAATATTCCATTACTAAGATGATAAGTTACGCGGGGACGCAGGAGTGACACCACTGCCTACTGACGGAATAGTAGGTTGAAGGGGGTAGACGTTGAGGGAGGTAGGCAAATCCGCTTCCCGAGTTGAACCTGAAAGTATGGCAAGTCTTCGGATGAGCCAATAATGTGGGTAAGCCGACTGCCGAGAAAAGCCGCTACGCATTGATTATCATATTACCCGTACCGCAAACCGACACAGGTAGTTGGGTTGAGAATACTAAGGCGCTCGAGTGATTCACGGTTAAGGAACTAGGCAAAATAGTCCTGTAACTTCGGGAGAAAGGACGCCCATGGCAACATGGGCCGCAGAGAAATGATTCAGGCGACTGTTTAACAAAAACACATGGCTATGCGAATTCGAAAGAAGCGGTATATAGCCTGACACCTGCCCGGTGCTGGAAGGTTAAGAGGAGATGTCATGCAAAGAAGCATTGAATTGAAGCCCCAGTAAACGGCGGCCGTAACTATAACGGTCCTAAGGTAGCGAAATTCCTTGTCGGGTAAGTTCCGACCTGCACGAATGGTGTAACGATCTGAATACTGTCTCAACCGTGAGCTCGGTGAAATTGTAGTATCGGTGAAGATGCCGATTACCCGCGATGGGACGAAAAGACCCCGTGAACCTTTACTATAGCTTTACATTGATGTTGGGCATCCGATGTGTAGGATAGGCCGGAGGCTATGAAGCGGTGACGCCAGTCATCGTGGAGCCGACGTTGAAATACGGCCCTTCGGGTGTTTGACCTCTAACTCCCTTTTTGGGAGGACACTGTATGGTGGGTAGTTTGACTGGGGTGGTCGCCTCCAAAAGAGTAACGGAGGCTTCTAAAGGTGCGCTCGAGACGATTGGTAACCGTCTTTAAGAGTATAATGGCATAAGCGCGCTTGACTGGGAGACCTACAAGTCGATCAGGTAGGAAACTAGAGCATAGTGATCCGGTGGTTTCAGTATGGAATGGCCATCGCTCAAAGGATAAAAGGTACTCCGGGGATAACAGGCTGATCATTCCCAAGAGCTCATATCGACGGAATGGTTTGGCACCTCGATGTCGGCTCGTCACATCCTGGGGCTGGAGAAGGTCCCAAGGGTTGGGCTGTTCGCCCATTAAAGTGGCACGCGAGCTGGGTTCAGAACGTCGTGAGACAGTTCGGTCTCTATCTATCGTGGGCGTTAGAGATTTGCGAGGCTCCGACACTAGTACGAGAGGACCGTGTTGGACAGACCGCTGGTTTACCGGTTGTGCCGCCAGGTGCATTGCCGGGTAGCTAAGTCTGGGCAGGGATAAGTGCTGAAAGCATCTAAGCACGAAGCCTACCTCAAGATTAGATCTCTTTATAAGGGTGGTTGTAGACGACGACCTTGATAGGCTGCAGGTGTAAAGGTGGTAACATCAAAGCCGAGCAGTACTAATTGCCCGTAAGCTTTTTTTCGTCGAAACTCCGAATCAAAAGGGTTTGATAAATGCGATAAATAGCATCTAGGGGTGTTCATATTGTAACGAGCCTTATATTGCGAAGGAAGTTTGCCTCTTGTTTTCATCATGTCATATTTTATAAAGCTTTCAGCGTTCAGCTATCAGCCGTCAGCTTTTAGCAAGGTAAACGCGACAACAGCTAAGCCTTATTAAGGTGGTTATAGCGTTGGGGTTCCACCTCTTCCCATTCCGAACAGAGAAGTTAAGCCCAATGGCGCCGATGGTACTGCATCACGTGGGAGAGTAGGTAGCCGCCGTCCTTTACAAAGCCC
>JBCFBG010000130.1:0-1003 GCA_038562515.1 Anaerolineaceae bacterium | reverse complement strand
TAAGCGAGAGTATCCTGAAGACCGATTGAAACCAAAGTGTCTCGCACCGTTTCTTCAAAGCCAACACGCTGGTCACCCAGTTGCGGAGGAAGTTCGCCCGACAAACGTAGGGTCGGAATGTAGTTATAGCCATAAATGCGGCTGACTTCCTCGATCAAATTCGCCTTACCAACAATTCCGGTTTCGACATCGGTTCGATTCGAAGGAGTTACCGCGGTCAGTTCTCCATTCAGGAGCGAACAGGTGAAACCGAGCCGTTCGAGGATTGCCATGGCTTCTTCAATCGGTATTCGCATACCTAACAATCGTTCCAAATCACTTTCAGTCAGGCTGTTGACGGTGTCCTCACGTTTGAGTGGATAGTGATCGAGCACTCCCGGCACAATGGTCCCGCCCGCCCAGTCTTGCATGCGCTTCAGGCAGAGGCTGAGAGCTTGTCCAGCCAGTTCCGGGTGGACATCACGGCTGAAGCGATAAGAAGCTTCGCTATTAATTCGAACGCGCGAGGTGGTCTTGCGGATATTGATGAAGTTCCAACTCGCCGATTCAAGCAACACTTTGCCAGTCTGCGGGCTAATACCCGATTCTTCTCCGCCCATCACACCAGCCAGGCTTAAAGGACCCTTCGTGTCGCTGACCAATTCAGTTTCGGTTGTGAGTTTGTAATTGGCACCATCCAGCGTTGTAAGGGTCTCACCATCTTCCGCTCTGCGGGTAATGATAATCGGTGTTCCACCGGCTCTATCGCTCAACAGATCATAATCGAAAGCATGTAGGGGCTGACCGGTTTCGAGCATGGTGTAATTGGTGGCGTCTACCAAGGCATCAATCGGGCGCATGCCTGCCAATGCCAGACGCCTTCGCACCCAGTAGGGGCTTTGAACTGCCTTAACCTGTTCCACCAACCCGAGCATAAAGCGTGGGTTGAGTTCCGGTTCCCGGATTTGCAGAGCAACCTTCTGCTCGATCTCACCGCCAACCTGGATTTCCAAGCCCACGGGCA
>JBCFBG010000002.1:58707-70533 GCA_038562515.1 Anaerolineaceae bacterium | reverse complement strand
AGAGAAAGCACTAAGGTGGCAGCAAAAAACAAACCAAAACCCAAACACATCCCTCAGCGAACCTGTGTAGGTTGCCGGGAGGTTTTGCCCAAACGGACATTGATCCGTCTGGTCAGAACTGAAGAAGGCGTCAGGATCGATTTGAGCGGCAAGCTCCCAGGTCGTGGAGCTTACTTACACGACCAAAAGAGCTGCTGGAACCAGGGATTGAAGGGAACATTGGCAAAAGCTTTACGGACAACGATTCCGGAGCAAGATTTGGTCGCACTCCGTGCCTATATGGAAGGCTTACCTGAAGGTAATCCAAAAGATGGAGAACCTGAGGTGGGGGAGACTTCCGAAAAGGACCAGAAGATGGCCTGATTGTCAGCCGACAATTTGCTCAGAATACCGTTACCGTTTAGCAGGTTTCAGCTGTGATAATAGATGGAGGTATTAATGGGCAATAAAGAAAACAAAAACATCCAATTACCATATAGCATAACAGTTCGGGAATTAGCAGGATTGCTGGATACCAGCGCGGTCCAGGTAATCAAGGTCCTGATGTCCAATGGTGTAATGGCCAGCATCAATCAGACCGTCGATTTTGACACCGCGGCAGTTGTAGCCACTGAACTTGGTTTTGAACCACAACTTGAACAAGAAGAAGAGGTGGTTGAAGATGAAGGTGAAATGCCTTTATGGCGCCGGGTAATTTTAACAGAGGATGCTAAGAATCTAAGTGCCCGCCCTCCGGTGATTACCATTTTAGGTCACGTTGACCATGGAAAAACCACACTGTTGGATGCCATTCGCAACACAGATGTTGCTGGCGGTGAAGTTGGGGGTATTACCCAACATATCGGTGCTTATCAAATTACTCATAACGGTCGCGCTCTGACCTTCCTGGATACCCCTGGTCATGCCGCGTTTTCTTCCATGCGTGCTCGCGGTGCCCAGGGTGCAGATATTGTGGTACTGGTTGTAGCCGCGGATGATGGCGTACAGCCACAGACCCGGGAAGCTGCGAACCATGCCAAGGCTGCTCAGGTGCCTATCATTGTTGCGTTGAATAAGATTGACAAAACTGATTCAAACCTGGACCGTGTAAAACGGCAGCTCTCCGAAATCGGGCTTCAACCTGATGAATGGGAGGGCAACACTTTTGTGATGCCCGTTTCCGCCAAGAATCGGATTGGACTGGAAGATTTACTGGAAACAATTTTATTGGTTGCAGATAACCTCACAATTAAAGCGAATCCAAAAGGACAGTGTATTGGAACCGTGGTGGAAGCACGCCTTGAAAAAGGACGTGGACCATTGGCAACGATGCTGGTACAAAACGGCACACTTAAAGTTGGTGATGTCGTGGTTGCTGGTGAAGCTGTTGGCAAGATCAAGGCAATGTTCGATCAGCGTCAGAAACGCGTCACCAAAGCCCCACCCTCCACGCCTGTGGTTGTCATGGGTCTCAGCACACTTCCTGAAGCAGGAGATCTTTTCCAGGTCGTTCCAAGTGAAAAAGAAGGTCGCATAACGGTCGCTGAACGCAGAGCGGAGCGCGAAGCTAAGAAGAATGTCAAGCGGGCAACCCTGGAAGAACTATTCGACCGCTATAAGTCCGGAGAAGCTAAAGAACTGCGCCTGATTTTGAAAGCTGATGTTCAAGGCTCGCTGGAACCAATTACCAATGAACTTGACAAACTGAGCAAACAACAAAAAGATATCTCAGTCAAAGTATTACATGCAGAGACAGGCAATATCACCGAAAGCGATATCATGCTGGCAGCTGCCTCGAATGCAGTTGTGATGGGTTTTGCCGTCGGTATCGATCAAGGTGCGCGCCGGGCAGCTGATGCTGAAGGCGTTTCAATCCGATTGTATAACATCATCTACCGAATGGTCGAAGATGTCGAAAAAGCATTGAAGGGTCTGCTCGAGCCAGAAATGGTGGAACGGGTGATTGGTAAAGCAGCTGTTTTAGCGGTCTTCAAGGTTTCCAAGGGTGGAACGGCAGCAGGATGTAGAATTTTGGACGGCGAGTTCAGAAGGAATGCTTCTGTCCGTCTTCTTCGAGCTGGTGTAGAAATTGTCAAGACAGAGATTTCTTCAATTCGTCGGGAAAAAGAAGATGTGCGCGAAGCGCGCGAAGGAATGGAATGCGGTATCACCTTTAAGAATTTTGAAGAATTTGAGGTTGGTGATCTGTTAGAATGTTTTGTAATGGAGAAATTCGGTGGCTAAACCTACCATGGAGGAGAGATTATGCCTTCACCTTTGAGAATGAAGAGAATAAATGACAGGATGAAAGAAATCCTGTCAACCGTTTTGCTTGGAAAAATTGATGATCCACGTTTAGCTGGAGTCATGGTAACTGACGTAAAAGTTGACCGGGAACTCGATTTTGCCAACATCTATGTTTCCGCCCTTGAGGGTCAGGAGCGTGCTGAAGAAATCTTAAATTTGCTCCAGCGTGCACGGGGCTTTTTGCGTTACGAAATTTCACAGGAAATCGACTTGCGAGTAACCCCTCGATTACGCTTTTACTGGGATCCTACACCCGAAAAAGCTGCCCGGATCGACAGTCTTTTAATGCAATGGCAAAACGAAGATCATCCTTTACTTGATGATGAAATTGAAGAAGACCCTGACCAAGAAATTGAGGAATTCGAAGACTTTGATGATGAGGAAGATGAGTAGGATGGATGCATCTCAGGAACTTGATCAAAGCATTAAGCAGCAACTTTCGAACGCAAATAAGGTTGTAATTGTTTCTCATATCCGCCCGGATGGAGACGCTGTTGGAAGCGCGCTCGCCTTTGGCAATGCTTTACGTGAGGCTGGTAAGGAAGTTCAGTGCGTCCTGCAAGATGGGATAGCAGAACGCTATCGCTACCTGCCTGGTGCGCTGGAAGTCACAATTTCTGTCAGCCTGGACTACGACTATTTGATCGTAGTGGACAGCGCGGATAGTTATCGTGTTGGTACTGTTCTTGATGATCTGCCAATGCCCGATCTGGTTGTCGATCATCACAAGACACATTCCGATTTCGGAAAAATTGATTACGTTGTTCCCGAATCCGAAGCGACGGCACTATTGTTAACCACGAAATTGGTCGACTGGGGGCTTGAGATAAGCAAAGATACTGCAACCTGTTTGATGGTCGGCTTGCTGGCCGATACACTCGGGTTTCGAACCAACAACACCACCCCGCTCGCGCTCAGGACAGCAGCTGATTTGATGGAAAAAGGTGCCGATTTAGTCCATGTTTACCATCAAACCCTCTCCATGCGAAGCCTATCAGAGATCCGTTACTGGGGACAAGGGCTAACCAAATTGGAGCTAAAAGATGGCGTTTTGTCCTCAAGCCTAACACTTGATGATAGAATCATCGCTGGGTATCCAGAAAATGATGATGCTGATTTGATCAATACCCTGACAGTAGTTCCAGAGGCGTTGGTTTCAGTTTTGTTCATTGAACAAGAGAATGAAGGAGTGAAAGTCAGCTGGCGTTCCGTGAAGGGATTGGATGTTTCCGGGATTGCCGCGCGCTTTGGCGGGGGCGGTCACGCGTCTGCAGCAGGTGCTGACATCAAAGGAAAGCTGGAAGATATTAAAAAATTAGTGTTGGCTGAGACCCATCACTATGTAAATAACGAGGGGAGATCTCTGCGGAGGAACAATGGAGTTTAATAGAGAACCTCAGGATAATTTTTCGAATAAAGTGTCCGGCGTACTAATCGTCGATAAACCAGTTGGAATGACTTCTCATGACGTCGTTCAAGTCATCCGCAAAGGCACACATATCAACCGTGCAGGACACACTGGCACACTTGATCCACGCGCCTCTGGCGTTTTGGTGGTTCTGGTTGGTCCAGCCGTTCGCTTAAGCGAATTTGTATCAGCTTCCGATAAACGCTACCAGGCTATCATCAAGTTTGGAATAACAACCAGTACCTTTGATACCGAAGGAGAAATTACCAGCCGCCGACCAGTTGATATTAGCTTTGAAGAACTTGAAGAAGCTCTAAGCAGTTTCGTTGGCGAGTTTGAACAAACACCACCAATTTATTCCGCGTTGAAGATCAAAGGAAAAAAGGCCTACGAATTAGCCCGTGAAGGCAAAGAGTTTCAGCTGGAGCCGCGTTTAATAACGGTGCACAGCCTGGAATTACTCGATTGGGATCCGCCAGAGGCAGTGATTGATATTCAATGTTCTTCAGGCACCTACGTGCGTTCTCTTGCTTCAGATTTAGGAGAAAAACTTGGTTCCGGTGCCACGCTGATTGGTTTGCGCCGTACAAAGAATGGTCGCTTTGGTCTGCGAGACTCTGTTTCTCTACGTCGGTTGGAAGAAGCCTTCCAAACCGGGGAGTGGTACAAATACCTCATTCCTGCCGCTGAAGCACTGGGAGACTGGCACACCATCGTGGTCACTCCCTCTCAAATCGACGATATAAGCCACGGGCATCGGATTCCTGGTGAGCCAGAACTGGAAAACAGCATGCTGGCAAGAGCTATTAGTGAGGATGGCGAACTTGTTGCTCTGATTGAGTATGATGCTGAAACCAGCGAATGGCAACCTCGTAAGGTCTTCATCAACTAATGTTGGCTTTCTACCACCCCGCCTGCTAAGAAGTGGACGGGGTGTTTTTTTGAAAAGGAAAAACCGATGAGCAGAATGTTAGATGACTGGCCTGAAGAACCACTTGAGCCTGCATGGATAACTATCGGGAATTTTGATGGCGTTCACCTGGGTCACCAGGCATTGATCGCAAACCTTATCACTCATGCCAGGAAGGATAATGCTCTATCTGTGGCATTGACCTTCTGGCCTCACCCCCGTGTTTATTTCACACAAGAGGTGGAAGGCTTTTACCTTAATGACCACGCAGAGAAAAACGAGCTGCTGGCGCAAACTGGCCTGGATGTGATTCTTACCTTGCCGTTCAACCAACAATTGGCGGATCTTGATACCCAACAATTTATGACGGAACTTAATTCTTTGGTACCACTAAAAGGAGTATTAGTTGGTGAAAACTTTGCACTGGGTAAGGGGAGACAAGGTACCGGGAACATTTTGCAGGGTGTTTGCTCGCTGCTGAATGTGCCCTGCCTGGAAATTCCCCCGGTAATGCTGGATGGCCAGGTAATTTCCTCCCACCGTATCCGACAGACACTGGATTCAGGAGAAGTTGAACAGACTGCAAGGTTACTTGGACGACCTTATGTACTTTCAGGTTATGTTGCTCCTGGAAAACACAGAGGTTCCAAGTTGGGTTTTCCAACTGCCAATTTGTATTTCGATATCCAACGAAAACTACCACGTTATGGCGTGTATGCCACGTTGGTGGAGGTGGATGGTCAGACTTACCAAGGCGCTACAAGTGTTGGAATCCGCCCAACTTTTGATGATGTTAAATTCCCCAGCGTTGAAACCCTTTTATTGGACTTTGATGCGAATATCTATGACAAACTCATTCATGTCAAGTTTGTGAAATATTTGAGGGATGAGATTAAGTACGACCACCTTGAAGACCTGATCAATCAGATCGAACAAGATAAAAACGACGCCCGGAGGATCCTTGATTATGGAACATAAGCGCAGAATCTATCGACTGAGCCCACGTAACTTGAGCGCAGAGACCATCGCGGTCACTTTTGCCAAGACATCGCGCTCCCCGGAACCTTTCGACCAGATTGCCGCTGAACTGGATGAAGAACGCAGCACCGAATTCAGTGAAAAATGGATCGTTGGCTATGGTCACAGTAGCGTTGCCGAGCATGCCGTTTTGCACCTGGCGCTGGAAAATGTTTCCCGCCTGGCTATCGAAACAATAGAATCGAACCGGCTTGCCTCTTATACCGAAAAATCTACCCGCTATCAGCAGTGGGATTCCAGTGCTTTTGTGACCCCACCAGAAATCCAGCACAGTCCTTTTGCAAAAGCGTATGAGGCTCACCTCACACGGCTTTTTGATGCCTATGTCGAGATTCTGGACGGACTTCTCCCTTGGGGACAGGCTCAGACTGAACGTAAAGAGGGAGAGTCAGATCGTTCCTGGTTGGGTCGCTCAAGGCTTAAGGCAGTGGATGTAGCACGCTTTGTTTTACCGGCTGCCTCCATGGCGAACGTGGGTCTGACTGTCAATGCCCGCGCTTTGGAGTATGCCATTCGCAAGATGCTTTCATCGGACCTGATGGAAGTGCGCCTGATTGGAGAGGAAGTCAAACACGTCGCGACTCAAGAACTGCCGACTTTGGTGAAATATGCTGAGCCAATTGCCTTTTTACCTGAAGTTTCACAATACGTCCGCCAACTTTCTTCATCTTTACCCAACACCAGACAAGAACCTTTCCATTTGACCAGTATTGACCCAGACGGGGAGGATAGAATCCTGGCAGCTGTGATCTATCGATTTGGAAAAGCAAGTTTTCAGGATTGCATGGCGCATATCCAGGGGTTAACCCTGGTAGAAAAGCAAGCAATGGTAGACAAGCTGTTTGAGAAGGTGGGTAAATTTGACAATCCGTTACGAGAATTGGAATATGCGAATGTTTCTTTCGATTTGATTATGGACCAGGGTGCATATTTTGAATTTAAGCGCCATCGTATGATGACCCAAACTGTCCAGGAATTATCGGTCGAACATGGCTATGCTACTCCGAGGGCAATTATTGAGTCCGGACTCGAGGAGAGATACAACACGTGCATGGCTGAAATTGCAGAACTCTACGAAAAAATCACTGCCTGGAATCCACAGGTTGCGGCATATGTTGTTCCAAACGCCTACAACCGGAGGGTATTCTGCCAGTCGAACTTGCGTTCACTCTTCCACTTCATCCAATTGCGGAGTGCCAGCAACGCACATTTTTCCATCCGCCGGGTTGCTTATGGCATGCTGGAGTTATTACAACCGCATTACCCGCTATTTTCTGAGAAAATAATGGCAAAAAATAATTTAACCAGCCAGGAGATTGAAGAACAGTTTTTTGGCAAAATTGCTTCAAATTCATCGAGATAGGGTGTCCGTTCTTTGGACAACCTTGGCGGATTAACACAGGTATAATCTACCCATGGCTGGCTCTGCCAGCGGAAAGGAAACTATGAAAAAACAATTACTCATACTAGTCACTTTAGTGCTGGTTATCACTTTTTTGCTTGCCTCCTGCGGCAAACCCGAACCAACCGAAGAAGCGAATACGATCAACCTGCCAGTTGTGGAAGGCGGTGAGGACGTCGTAACTGAACCAGAGGTTGCGCCAGTCTCTCCAACTGAAGAGTCTGTCGCACCGGTCCAGGATGCTTATCCAATTGGGCAAGACCCGGCTGTAACCGTCTTTGACCCTGCTGTTGCCTACCCAATCGACCCTGCCAGCCCAAATTTTGATGGTGAAATGGAGGCTTACGTCACAAGCCTGATTGGTCAGAAGCACACGCTACAATCTCTGTACGAAAAAGACCTGACCGCAGAGCAATGGCGGGAAATCCTCTTGAACGACAAACATGCTCATCTGGCATTGTCTGAAGGTTCAATGGATGCGATCATCGCTTGGTTAATGTCGAAATAACGTAACATTTTTTTCAAAATCACCCTCTTCGGAGGGTTTTTTTATTAATGTAACCATAGCGATGGATTAACCGGAATTTTTTGTGAATTTTGAAAATTGGACCTACTTTGGGCTGATTTGCAAGTACAATAATAATGGTCGAAAATTGGCGATAAACCTGGTTTTCGAACCTTCGAAAAAAGGAGTTTCCGATGGCAATTTACCTTTATCTTTCTTTATTACCAGAAGCATTGATTGCCTCAATGCTCTGCCCGGAAGAGTTTGGCACCTATTACGCGGTAGGCTCAGCTAAAAAATCCCGTGGTCAGGCGATGTTTTTTGAAGTTGACCCTGATTTCCGGGATCCGTATTTTCGTGTTGAGGAGGCCTACGAACGCTGTGTGCCCCATGAGGATGGCAGCCTGAAAGCTTCAGTCTATGTCTCAGTGTATCGGGTATTGGAGCACATGAATTTTGATGCCTTGAAGCACCTTTACCTGACAACGATGGACGGACGAACGCTGGAATTGAGCCCTTCCAACCAGATCCCCAATGGAGGGGAGCAACTACACCTCTACCGGGAAATTGTGCCGGTATCACCCCTGGTTGTGAGTCGGTTGGGTCCTTTAGCGTTCATCGATGCAATCGTGCGTAACCCGGTAACACTGATAAACCTGCCTGCTATTGTGTTTACAGAATTGCAGTTGGGCGAGCTGGCTGATGACCCTGAAATGGGTTTGATGGAAAACCTGCCTTATAGTAATCAGGACCATTTACGCCAATGTCTTTCTGATGTAAAAACCAAGTATGCCGCTACCAAAATGGTCGACCGGATTCACGATCCAAATATTCATTATCGAACCATTAAGAACGGGTTCTATGTGGGCAATCAGAAACAACTGGTTTATTTTCCAATGCCCAGCCCGGAAGAAATTCGAACCAACAACTATCGCTGGTTCCGATCCGCAAACATGTAAAAGAAAGCCAAAGAAAAACCTATGGATAATTTTATAAATTGGATTTATTTCGCCATTGCAGCAGGCGTTGTTTCTTTAAGTGTTGCACTCTATCTTTATTTTTGGGTAATCAAGCAAGAACCGGGCACCGAACGCGCCCAGGAAGTCGCTTCTTGGATCAAAGAAGGCGCAAATGCCTATCTTGTCAAACTTTACCGTGCTCTCGGCATCCTGGCACTGATTATCAGCCTAATAATCGCCATTGTCTTCAGCATCCAACCCGAAACAGTTGGTGGTGGTGCGGCGACTTTACACTTTAGAGAAGGTCTGACGATGTCGGTGGCGTTTATTGCTGGAGCAATTTGTTCTGGCATAGCAGGCTATTTGGGAATGCGCGTAGCTGTTGAGGCAAACGTGCGGACTGCTACCGCTGCCAATTTCAGCCTTTCACGAGCTTTCAAACTCTCTTTCAATGCTGGCGCAGTACTTGGACTTGCCATGGTTGGTATGGCAATCATTGGTATGAGCCTGATTTTACTCTGGACAGGTACGGCAGAGGCTGTGCTCGGCTTTAGTTTTGGCGCTTCCATGTTGGCTTTGCTTGCCAAAGCAGGTGGTGGCATCTATACCAAAACAGCCGACATTGCTGCTGACCTGGTCGGCAAAGTGGAAGTTGGTATCCCGGAAGACGATCCCCGAAACCCGGCTGTAGTTGCAGATAACGTTGGGGACAATGTTGGTGATGTGGCAGGTATGGGTGCCGACATTTTTGACAGCTATGTCGCCAGTGCAGTTGCAGTCATGCTTCTCGGAGCCTCCATGGGATTGGGCCAGGCGGAGCACATCAAATACACGGTTGTGCCCTTGATCTTGTGTATGCTGGGCATCATCGCATCCTTGATCGGTGTCTCCCTTGTCCGTGTAAAAGAGGGTCAAAAACCCGGCCCGGCATTGAACCGTGGAACAATTGTCACATGTATCATTTTTGCTATCTTATTGTACATTTTTGTTCGTTTCACAGATGTCAACCCTGGAATATTCTGGGCGGCTCTGACTGGTTTGGTCGCTGGTGTGATCATAGGATTTACTTCAGATTACTTTACGAATGATGTTCGTAAACCGGTGATGGAGACAGCCCGTGTTTCCACCTCCGGCTCTGCAATTAATATCATCACCGGCTTCAGTTACGGTTTGATCTCCATTGTGCCTTCCGTGATTGGAGTCGCAGCAGCAACGATCATTTCCTACTATGTTGCTGAGAATTTTGGCTTGAGTGGGATTTATGGAATCGGGATTAGCGCTGTCGGGATGCTCTCGATCAGCGGTATGATCGTCTCTGCTGATGCTTACGGTCCTATCGTGGATAATGCTCGCGGTATCGCAGAGATGGCTGGGATGGACCACGAAGTGATTGTACGTGCTGACGAATTGGATTCTGCTGGAAACACCGCTAAGGCAATCACCAAAGGTTTCTCCATTAGTGCGGCTGCCTTGACGGTCATCGCCCTTTTTGCGGCATATGCTGAGGTAGTTCAAGCCGCCGGCATCACTATTTCAATTAGTTTGAGAGAGCCGATTGTGGTTGCTGGTGTGTTTTTGGGGGCGATGACGCCACCTTTGTTCAGCGCCCTATTAATGCTTTCGGTAACCCATAACGCCTTTGATATGATCGAAGAAGTCCGTCGTCAATTCCGCGAAGAACCTGGCATCCTGGCAGGCACTCACAAGCCCGATTACGAACGCTGTGTCGGTTTGGCGGCTGAAGGCGCGCTTTCCTCTCTGATCTTGCCTGCTTTTTTGGCTGTGGGACTACCTTTGATCGTTGGCTTTCTCCTCGGACCGAACGCTTTGGGCGGTTTCCTGGGTGGTGCCATTTTCACTGGCGTAATTTTTGCTCTGCTTATGAGCAACGCTGGTGGGCTTTGGGATAACGCCAAGAAGTACATCGAGACTGGAAAATTTGGTGGTCCGGGCTCTGAAGCACATAAAGCTGCTGTGGTTGGTGATACGGTAGGAGATCCTTTCAAGGACACCGCTGGTCCTTCACTGAACACCTTGATTACCGTAATGAGCCTTGTAGCATCGCTCTTTGCCCCGATTATCGCTGTTTTCCATCTGTTTAGCTAAACTCGCATATTAATTCTTTTCTGCCTGTAGTTCGCTACAGGCAGATTTAGTTAAGAAGGAATCGGGTTAGAATTCCAGACAGAACATACAGGTTAATGAAGGATGGTTGATGGCAACGGCAGAACTTGAAACACATCGTGATCTGAATATACCCGGGTTATTGAAGAGGCGGGTGGATGTCTGGCTGCCAAATGCTTACCACGAGAACTCAGCTCTGCACTTCCCTGTGCTCTACGTACAGGATGGTCAAATGGTGTTCGATCAGTTTCACAATCAGGGTGGCGGTTGGAAGTTGCACGAGGCGATCTCGAAATTAGCGGAGAAAAGCCTCATTGCCCCTCCAATCGTTGTGGCTATCCCGAGTACCGTCAACAGGAAATTTGAGTACTTGCCAGGCAAGGTACTGGACTATCCCGGGGGTAAAGAAGCATACCAGCTTAAAACCGAAGGGAAAGTTAACCAAGATCAACAGAATATGTCAGAACAATTCATCAATTGGCTGGTGGATGTAGTCAAACCAGCTATTGACCAGCGCTATCGCACTTTACCTGAAATGGAAAACACCTCGCTGATGGGTTCGAGCCTGGGAGGCATGATCTCACTCTATTTACTTTGTGAATTCCCGAATGTTTTCAGCAAAGCGGCTTGTCTTTCCACCCACTGGCCAATTCTGGGTGAGGGAATGGTCGCCTATTTAAACGAAGAGTTGCCTGAAGCTGGTAATCACAAACTCTACTTTGACCATGGCAGCGAGGGTCTCGATCGGGACTATGCCCCCTGGCAAGAAAAAGTTGACGCCTTGCTGCGCGAAAAGGACTATCGTGAAGGGGTGAACTTTGCCAGCTGGAACTTTCCGGGGGAAGATCACACAACCAGGGCCTGGGCAAATCGGGTGCACATTCCGTTAACGTTCTTGTTTGGGATAACTGATTATTGATCTCTGTCAACCCGATCGCGGAGAAGGATCCTCAGGTTTCGTCAAAAAAGTGTAGTGGTAAAAATCAACACCCGACCATTAACTGAACCTGAAGAATTATTCAACGTCAACAACAATTTTTACAAATCATAAGTCGGAAGACTGACAGGCGCTCCATCGATCAATGTAGTTCTTTCAACCAACAGGCCCGAACAGAACAGGAATACGACCTCGGTGTGCCAACCCAAAGATGATTTAGCTACTTGGTAGGTCCAAAGTGTTGGCTGCTGGCATGT
>JBCFBG010000002.1:53920-58607 GCA_038562515.1 Anaerolineaceae bacterium | reverse complement strand
GCAATGGGTCCGGCGTGCACCCCATAGGCATAAGGTGGAATCTGCCCCCAGGCATCGGTGTTTACCTCCCCTACGAAACCATAATCAGGATTATCAGAAAGCGGGAGGGCATATTGTAAGGTCGATTCAAAAATGGGCACCTCAAAGAAGCCTGCCCAATCAACTGCCGAGCTGGCTTCACAGCCCAGCTCGTAAGTTTGTTTGTGACCAACGATGGGAGAAATGTAGTGGCTTTCCGGGTAAGGCGGGTTTGGGTTAGGTGCAGTAGGTGTAGGTGATAGTGTGTCGGTGGGAACAAGGGCTAGTGTTGGAAGCTGGGTTTCAGTTGGTTTTGGCGTTAGTGATGGAGTGAAGGTCGGCGTTTGCGTTGGAGCGTTTGTTACTGTCAATATTGCGCTCGGTTCAGCTTGACAGGCAGTCGAACCGAACGCTAACAAGAGGACCAGGATGATCACCGCTTTGTTCCTTAATTTATTCATCGGTTAAGTTTACTTTGCTTTTGGGTGGTGTGATTTGATGTAGTTGTCGTAGGGGACGGCTTCCATGTCGTCCCAATCAACCAATGGGTGACCGTGGAAGGTCACCCCTGCATCTTATCGGATGTTTTCGAATTGTTATTGGGCAGGATGACCTGGTTCTTAATTGCACTTAAAATTCTGGTCTTGCCTGGTTCTTCGAAGAATTCCAGATAGTGACGAATCCTTCGCCCCACCTGGATGTCGTTGCTATCAGCTAAAACTTCACGCAAAAGGTAGGTGCTTTCTTGCTGAGATTTTTGGGCAAGCGCCTCGATGACAGGTCGAATATGCTTGTCCAGGCTGAGGTCCGAACTGAGCAAAAACCCTCTGATCCAGCTAAAAAATGCAGGAATTTCGTCCATTGGACTGGTGGGTATCAACTGTGCCAATGCAAGCAGACCCATTTTTTGACTCTGGACATGGGTTGAAAAGAGTAACCGTTTAATTAAGTCTTTCCATTTTTCTTGCTCGTTGTGCAGTATAGTGCGCGACGCATTGCTGATAATCGCATCGATGACAGCTTGATCGAGGGGTTGCTGCAGCCAGGTGTAGATCAGGTCCAGCACGGAATTGCTGAAGGAGATGGGCAAATTGCCAGCCAGGCTGGTGGCTAACTCCCTGGCTTCGTAGTAATTGTCGCCCCATAGTTGGTTGATTAATTGCAGAGTTTCAGCAGAATGGGCCAGTGCGAGCGGCTTCAAACGCGCTTCCAGGTGCGGGAGGATTTTCTCCGGGAGGTCATAGTGCTGCATAAAGCTTTTCGGCACGGCATCTTTTTGCTTGCGATGAGAATAGCGGTGATAAAAAGAGAGAATTTTGTGGAATTCTTTCTGGAACATGTCTGGATCCTGGTAAAGACTTGCCAGTTGGGGGATCTGCTGATCCAATCGGGTGAGATCGATAGAAGCCATGATAAGCCTATTTTACAATATTAACAAAAAAGCTGCCCTTGCAGACAGCTTTATGAAAAACAATATTGACGCTAATACCCTCTGGCAAAGTAAGCTCGTTTGGTGGTCTTTTTCCCAGAATAGAAACAAACACCTTCGCCTTCAGTCGGCGCAAAGTTACGTAAAGTAGCGCGGGTATCTTCCTTGATTTTAGCTTCGTTTTCAGCGTCGTCATACCACCAGCCGACTGCCCAGCCTTTATTTTCGACCACATCCTTGAAGTTTTCGTAGTCACTGACCTCAAAAATGTGAGAATCGCGGAATTTGGTTGCCTTGTCCAGCAAATTCGCCTGGATAGTGTCCAGCATATCGGCGACAGCCTGAACATAACCTTCCATCGGGATGAAGCTTTTGCCGGCTTTGCCCAAAATATCCCGGCGCGCCAGGGCAAGTGTGCCTTTTTCGACGTCTTTGGGTCCGATTTCGATGCGTAAAGGAACGCCTTTGAGCTCCCAATCATTAAACTTGAAGCCTGGGGTAAGCCCATCACGTTCGTCTACTTTGATTCGGAAATCCTGCGCAATCAAACCGTTTGCCACAGTGTTGACCACTTCCATGACAGCGGCTTTTTCTTCGTCTTTACGGAAGATTGGAACGATCACAACTTGGTAAGGCGCCAGGTTTGGGGGCAAGATCAAACCCTGGTCGTCGCCATGGGTCATAATGATTGCGCCGATAAAGCGGGTGGAAACACCCCAGGAAGTGGTCCAGCAATACTGAAGCTGGTTATTTTCGTCCAGGAACTTGATGTCAAATGCTTCAGCGAAGTTTTGACCCAGGAAATGAGAGGTGCCAGCCTGCAGGGCTTTGGTATCACCCATCATCGCTTCGATCGAATAGGTAGCTTTGGCTCCGGCGAACTTCTCCGTGGTCGATTTTTGACCTGGCAGTACCGGAACTGCCGCCTCAGTGATGGCGAAATCTGCATATACATTGAGCATGCGTTCGGTTTCTTCAACGGCTTCCTGCTCGGTAGCGTGGGCAGTATGCCCTTCCTGCCAATAAAATTCCAGGGTGCGCAAAAAGAGCTTGGTGCGCATCTCCCAACGGACAACGTTTGCCCATTGGTTGATTAAAATGGGCAGATCGCGGTAACTTTGGATCCATTTCGAATACATGGTACCGATAATCGTTTCAGATGTTGGGCGAACGATCAGAGGTTCTTCAAGCAGTTGCCCGCCGCCATGGGTGACGACCGCCAATTCAGGGGCGAAACCTTCCACGTGTTCCTTCTCCTTGGTCATGAAAGACTGTGGGATGAGCAACGGGAATGCGGCGTTGACATGACCAGTGGCTTTGAATCGCTTGTCGAGAGCTTTTTGGATGTTCTCCCAGAGCGCCCAGCCATAAGGGCGTACGACCATACAGCCGCGTACTGGTGAGTAATCGGCTAATTCAGCGCGTAAAACTAACTGGTTGTACCATTCAGAAAAGTTCTCTGCTTGGGTTGGGAGTTTTTTGTCATCCATTTTCGTTCTCCTGAATTAAT
Source organism: Anaerolineaceae bacterium (assembly GCA_038562515.1). Lineage (GTDB taxonomy): Bacteria > Chloroflexota > Anaerolineae > Anaerolineales > Anaerolineaceae > Mesolinea. Next base: position 55,650 of record JBCFBG010000002.1, on the reverse strand, counting down.
GTCAATAATATTCTTACCGCTTCCTGCGGGTCTTTTGCGAAATGAGGCAGTTGCCGGGTTCGGTCATTCAAGTTTTCAGCTTGTCCGTTGAAAAAGGTTTCAAAAGTTCGCTCCCAACCATCTCCAATTAGGATCAAGACCTGGGATGGAATGGAAGAAATGACCATTTTGTTGAAAACCATGGAAATTTCAACTAACGTACCGATTCCACCAGGTAAAGCAATAAATGCGTCTGCCTGGGAGGTAAGCACCTCTATGCGTTCTGAAAGCAGGTCGGTAGGTTGAACCTGATTAACCCAGCTGTTTGGTCCTGTAGGGCGAAAATCTTCGATCTGGCGGCAGGTCACCCCGACTACCGTAGCACCAGCTTCGTTGGCGCCACGGGAGACGGCTTCCATTGTGCCACAATAACCGCCAGTCATGACAGAAAAACCGTGCTCTCCCAATAAACGTCCCAATTCAAGACCATCCTGGTAGAGAGGCTGCCCGGGTAAAGGCGTAGCGGAACCAAAAACTGAAACAATCATTCCTGCATCTCCGTGTCTTGGTCTTGTTGCCAGACGCGGTCCCAATTTTGTTCGATTTTTGTCAATATCGCCTGTTCAAGATCGGTTCCGGTGACACTCGCGATTTGCAACAGGTAGAGTGCTACATCGGCCAATTCACCTTCAAAATCCAGTTGGTTTTTTGGAGTTTCTGACCACTGAAAATGCTCCAGCACCTCTGCTGCTTCCAAGCAAAGTGAAATCGCCAGGTTACGCGGGGTTTGGGCTTTGGGAGAATTCGGATCATACCATCCGTGATGCTCGACCAATTGATTCATTTTTTCTGTCAGTTGTTTGAGGTCCATAACCTTATAATTATACTCGAGAAGAGATCTAAAACCGGGTAAAAGAAGTCCGTGGAACAGGACCTCGACATCAAATTCGCCTTTCTGGTGGCGAATTCACGAAATTTATAGAAATGTGATCCTTAGGGTTTTGCTTCAGAAGTGCCGAAAAAGAGTTCTTTCCAAATGTCCAGGCGGCTTCGAATCACAGCCTCTGGTTTTGGTGTTGGTGTTGGCTGGGGAATGTAATCTCCAGGCTGGAGAAGGATGATGGGGTGGTCGCCTTCCTGTATCATGCGGTTACTTTCGCGTGCCCATTCTTCCAAAGCAATTTCAGATGTGGCATAGGCAATTTGGTCTTCGAGTTTGACCTGGGTGCCTTTCAGTTCGGCGATACGGGTTTGCAGCCCGGCTTCTTCGTTGCCAAGGCGGATCATGGTGGTCATTCGATTGTTGAAATCCATCATCAAGAAGACCAGGATGACGATCACAATAATTGTGATCAACCGCCGGTCAGCCCAGTTGACTTGTTTGATTTTTTCCCAAAGATCTCTCATGCTTTTTTGTCCCAGAATTCTTTTTACTCACCTTGCAACAATTGTACCATTCTGATGAAATTGATATTTGTTATTTTTCCACTGATGGGGACTGGCTCATCCGTAACCTTCAGCCGATCCAAACCGGGCGGTGGGAGTAAACCCCACCAAATAATGCAAATTCACTGTAATAAAAAACCCCCCGGTTTACGGGAGGTTTAGGTGCCGAAAGAGAGATTTGAACTCTCACGAGCGCATTGCTCACTACGCCCTGAACGTAGCGCGTCTGCCAGTTCCGCCACTTCGGCTTGCGTGAGAATATATTTTATCGCAAAGGGGTGATTTGTCAATCAATTCAATCGCTT
>JBCFBG010000002.1:51461-53820 GCA_038562515.1 Anaerolineaceae bacterium | reverse complement strand
ACAGCTTAGTTGGGCGGCTAATGAGCTCTTGCGGGGTTCAGGTTTGTGGGAAAAGTCCTTGCTGGCTGTATGGACACTGGCGGATGGTGACGTTATGCGCATCGATGCATCCATTAACGCTGGTACCGCTGGCTTGCAGCACCTTTTTAGCCTCATCCAGGGCAAGTCCGACTGGAAACAGACTGTCTCAGAAACGGGGTTTTATCAAACTTTCAACCAGTTATTTGGTTATCCTTTCGCTTTTTCAGTCGACCCACTTTTGCCAAAAACCCTCGTTCAACCTGAGTTAATTCTTCCATTGGCTGAGGGAGATGTTTGGCTGTTGACCTCCGGACCTCATTGGTCATGGGGTACCGGCAGCGCCTGGGCAGCGCTCGATTTTGCCCCACCAGGCGAGGATGATGACTACGGTTGTTATAACAGCGATGCTCCGGTATTGGCTGCGGCTGATGGTTTGGTTGTGCGTTCTGAAGGCTCTGCGGTGGTTATTGATCTGGATGGCGATGGATATGAACAGACCGGCTGGACACTGAACTACTTCCACATCTCGAACGCCAGCAGAATTCCTACGGGCACAAGAGTTGCAACAGGAGATGTAATTGGGATCTCATCCTGCGAGGGTGGCGTCACCAACGGGACTCACTTTCACATTGCCAGGCGATACAACGGAGTTTGGATCGAAGCCGGCGGAGAAGTACCCTTCAATTTAGGAGGATGGGTCGCAGCAAGTTACGGAACTGTATATGACGGGAGTTTAACAAGAGAAGGTGTCACAGTTGAAGCCTATAATGGTCGCTCAGAGATCAACTCAATCAGTAATCCATGATCCGAGAGACAAGCGCCTGGGAAAATTACAGCGGAAACGCAAGCAATTTACCCTGACAGCTGGTCTGGTCGTTGGATTACTAGTGCTTGGTATCTTCTTAATGACAACCGACCTGATCGATTTCAGTTCAAAAAAAGTGGCGGCTCAACCTGTTCAAACCAGTCCAGACCCCTTTGAACCACAATACGAGGTTGCAGATAGCATCGCATTACTTCCCCAAGAAAATGATGAGGCTCAACCTGCCACCCAAACGCCTACTGATAACGAGGAAACACCTGAACCAGAAGTGCTGGCAAGCATCCCTACCCAGGCACATCTTATCCAATATGAAGAAAATGCTCCCATCCTCTACTATGCCCAAAGTGGCGACAGCATCGGGGTTTTGGCAGTCAGGTTTGGCGTAGAGACTGGGGAAATCACTTCAACTTCAGCTCTGTCAGAGGAGGGGTTCATTTCAGAAGGTCAATTACTGCTGATCCCAAATCGGTTAGGGCAAACCAGTTCGAATCTCAAATTTTTCCCTGATAGTGAAGTGGTGAACTCTCCCTCATCAATCGATTTTGACACCAAAAGCTTTGTTGACCAGGCAGGTGGTTACCTCGCCGGGTACAACGAAGCCGTCTATGCTTTTGATGTGATGAGCGGTGCTGATATTATCGACAAGGTTGCCACCGAATTCGCGATCCACCCAAGGTTGTTGCTGGCTTTACTGGAATACCAGTCGGGCTGGGTATATGGCAGCCGTCCAGACAACGAATTTGACCAATACTATCCTTTGGGTATCAAGCTGGATGCCGTCGGGCTTTACCATCAATTGGTACAAGCAGCTGGAGTAATCGAGAGTGGTTATTACGGTTGGCGCGAAGGCACGGTTGTTACGGCTGAATTCAAGGATGGTTGGAAGCTGCGCCTGGCAGCGGAACTCAACTGTGGAAGTGTGGGCTTGATGCAATTTTTTGCCAGCCTGTCCCGTTTTGAAGATTGGTCGAATGACCTCTATGGTGAAAATGGATTTCTGGCAACTTACAGCAAGATGTTCGGCGACCCCTGGTTGATTGCCCAGAAATTTGAGCCACTCTTTACTCCGGACGTGTTGCAGCCTGAGTTGATACTACCCTTCCAACCCGGTATAGTTTGGTCTTACACCGTTGGGCCACATGCAGCCTGGGGTGCTGCTGATGTACGGGCAGCGCTCGATTTTGCTCCGCCCTCAGCTGAGACGGGTTGCAATACCAACTGGACCTGGATAACCTCGGTCGGACCTGGTTTGGTAGTACGCTCACAAGACGGCGCAGTAGTGGTCGACATGGACGGCGATGGATTTGGGCAAACCGGCTGGAATATCATTTACCTGCATGTTGCCACAGCTAACCGCGTTCCCGTGGGGACATGGCTGGAAGCCGGAGATAAGATTGGGCATCCCTCCTGCGAAGGTGGTAAATCGACTGGTACCCACTTGCATATCACTCGTAGATACAACGGTGAATGGGTTCCAGCAGAAGGACCCCTTGCATTTGTGATGAGCGGTTGGAA
>JBCFBG010000002.1:44100-51361 GCA_038562515.1 Anaerolineaceae bacterium | reverse complement strand
TCAGGATGACAAAAAAATAAGACGAGAAAACCCTTTTTTGGGATTATGTTATAGTTCTGCCTGACCCAGAAACCAGTGGGTAAAGTATGAAATATCAAAAAAATCACCATTTAATATTCACGATTCTCGCAACGATTATCATAATTCTTGCTGGCTGTGGTCCAAAGCGGGAATCCGGATACATCCTGCCTGAGACACTCACTGAGGAAGCCACCCAAACTCCGGAAGCAACGGCAACCCCCGCTTCCAAACGACCGGTATACTCGCCGGGCACGCTGGTTGACTACATTGCGCAGAGTGGAGATAGTCTCAGCTTACTCTCTCTTCGATTCGGCTGCTCACCTCAAGAAATCCTTTGGGCGAATCCTCAGATCCCTGAGGATGTCACCACCCTTCCGCCCGGTTTTCCAATGAAAATGCCAATTTATTACAAGGAGTTTTGGGGGACCGAGTTTCAGATTATTCCTGATGCCGCCTTTGTTTACGGACCTGACCTGCTGGATTTTGACCTGAAGGCTTTTCTGCAATCCACCCCTGGTTGGTTCAAGACCTATCGGGCGATCATTGACGAAAAACACCTGGATGCTGCTGGAGTTTTGACCTATTACAGCGAAAACTTTAGCCTTAACCCCAAGATACTTCTGGCGCTGATCGAATTTCAAACCGGTGCACTGACAAACCCGAAGCGAGACCCATCGATTGAAGAATTCTTTCTCGGATTCGAAAGTTTCCATCGCGGAGTGCATCTTCAGATCTCTTTTGTTTCCGATCTCCTCAACGACGGTTTTTACCGCTACTTCAATGGGGAGATGACGAGTATTGAACACAGTAACGGAACAATAGAAAACATCGATCCATGGCAGAATTCTGCGACCGTTGCTTTACAGAACTACTTCTCTTTACTCTATGATGGCGACGAATATGGTTACGCCATTGGACCAGAGGGTTATGCCAGGACGTTTACTTCTCTTTTTGGAGATCCCTGGAGGCGAAACACGACTGTTTTACCGGGCAGCCTGACCCAACCAGATCTGATTCTGCCCTTTAAGGCCGGTACCGTCTGGGCTTATACTGGCGGACCTCACAGCGGTTATGGATCGAGAAAACCCTGGTCAGCGATCGACTTTGCGCCACCGACAGAGTCACAAGGTTGCGTACGAACCGAACAGTTTGCAGTGGCGGTTGCCGATGGAGTGGTTGCCCGTACTGATTCCGGCACGGTAATGCTTGACCTGGATGGTGACGGTGATGAAAGAACGGGTTGGGTAATTTACTATCTCCACCTGGCTGAAGAGGGACGGGCGAGAGTTGGACAAGAAGTCAAGCAGGGCGACCCGCTGGGACGACCTTCATGCGAAGGTGGGACGGCGACCGGCACGCATGTCCATATTGCCAGAAAATATAATGGACAATGGATCTCGGCTGCATCCAATGTTTTACCTTTTAAGATGAACGGTTGGATACCTGTGGAAGGGCAGCAAGCCTATCAAGGTTTATTGGTGCGCGGAAGCCAGGTGGTTCGCGCCAGCACAAAATCCGATACCAAAAGCATGATCCCTGCCCAGAATTAGCTAATCCTTGAAATACCGGTCGAGAACAGCCTGAATATCAACGTTTGGGCCGGCTGCTTGGAATGCTGCCAGAAAATCAGCTTTTGTGGCAATTTTCAGATAGTTTTGGGCGGTGTAGCTTTTTAGTGCAGACATGAAAGCCTGGTCTCCCATGCTTATGTGCAGGTCGTGCAAGAAGATGGCACCGTGCAAATAGACTGAGGCACGATAATTCTCATACGTTCCAGCATCGTAAATGCTGTTATCCACATCGCCTGAATGGGGGTGCGCGTAGACACGGTTATCCCACCACCATTGAGCCAAATCCGGATAAATACGCTCGTAGAAGAGTGATTCCGAATAGGTTGCCAGAGCTTCATCCAGCCACGGCTCCAGTGCCTGATCGTTGCCAATCTGACTGTAGAACCACTGGTGCGCCAGTTCGTGGGGAACAAGGATGGTCAGATTGTTCTCGGCGGTACTGTCGTAAAAGTCGAGTATTTTGCTGGATAGCAAGACCATACCGTCCATTTCCATGTTATGAAGAAAATCCGCTGAAACCAGGCTGATTTGTTGACGATAGAAGGGCCCAAAAATTTCGCTGAAGAGATCCATCGCCTGGCTGGCGATTTGCAGCATTGCTTGGGCTTTGTCTTTTTGATATTGGAAGACGTATGCCTGGATCAATAGCCCATTGTGATCAAGCTGTTCTAAATGATATTGGTTGGAAATAGAAAAAGATAACCCCCTGGCTTTTTCCAAGGAATAGGTCATGCCATCGGGGATTGCCTCTGCAGTCGCACCGCTGGCAACCAGGAGATTAGGTAAGTTCTCGGCTAAGCGAAGTGTCAACTCGAAATCCGCAATTTCATTGACCACATATTCCCCTACCACTATATTGGCTGGGTCGATAAGTGGATCATGGCTGATCCAGGCTCCATCCTGCGAGAGCGGAGGAATAAACGGGTACCAATTGCTCAGGTTTAGTTGGCGTTGGGTCCAACCAAAACTACCTTCCCTCTGGGGAATCGACAAATCGTAGGTAAGCCGGAGACTGGTGCGTTGACCAGGTTGGATAGGTTGACTGAACTGAACGGTGGTTCGGATACCTTCTTCACTAAAAGCGGACACCACATCTCCGCTCAACTCGGATTGCAGATATACGTTGGGAAAAGCCCGTGGAGGGACAACCAGTAAAAGTGAGGGCAGGCTGAATCCTGTTTTATTGATGTAATCGATCGTTTGGACAACCTTTGTAGTATGCCGGGTGTAATCCAACACCATTTCGAACTGGTAACGCGTGAATTCTTCGGCAGTGATTGTTGGTTCAGGCGTTTGAGTCGACGTTGGGCTGGGTTGCGAGGTTTCCGTTGACAGGATTTCAGGTGTGATTTCAGTAGTCGGCTCTGCTTTGTTGCAGGCTGAAAGAAGCAATGTGACGAGGACAAAAGCTAGAAGGAAACGTTTCATGATGAAATCCTTAATAAATTTTACCAGTTAAGAATAATATCAATTGAAGAGGCTTAATTGTATTTCTCCGATTATTTAATTTTCCTGCGCGTAAAAGAGACGGGAATGCTTGAAACTATCACTAATGGGTAATCTTGTTTTTCGTAGGGGTGACCTTCCATGGTCACCCTTCTTTTGAAAACGGGACGGCATGGAAGCCGTCCCGTTGTATCAATCGATAATTCGTGTTTTACAATCCAAAACTGTGTGGGTTGACGGGTGAACCTTCGTAACGAAGTTCAAAATGTAGGTGTGCGCCGGAGCTGTTACCTGTGGAGCCCATGTAACCAATAAGGGATCCGCCATACACCACCGATCCACAAGCTACATTAACGCCCCCGTCCATTAGATGGGCATAGAGTGACAGATAGCCATTCCCGTGACTGATGACGATGGTGTTGCCATAACCACGGCTGGACCACCCGGCGTAAATCACGACGCCAGAGTCAGCAGCATAGATGTTGTAACCAGTGCGTCCGGCATAGTCCAGACCGTTATGCACTGGCGGCGAATATTCATAACCACTGATTGAACTGGAATCGGTGGGCAGTTGGAAACTGCCAGAACCAGAAACACTTGAGGTGGAGTTACAGGCATAACCACCCAGGTAAGATACGTTGGGGTGTGATCCGGAACCGCCTGTCGGATCTGTTACATAACTGACCCAACTTGGCGTCGAACCTCGACCTCCCGGAATGAAAAGGAATGTCCCGGTTTTGATTTTTGGCAAGCTGAATTCGCCAATTGCTTCCGGGTCAAGGTTGTTCATAGGTTCTGCCAAAATATCTTCTGGCGTGACCCCGTAGCCGCTGGAAACACCATTCAGCCCCTCTCCATACAACCAAGCATGATAGACACCATCTTCCGGGAGGATGATCAGTTTTTGCCCTGGATAGACCCCATCGGGCGTATCACCGATTAGATAGCGGTTGGTCCAAAGAAGCGTTTCAGGCTCCAACTCAAAGGCTTCGGCTATACTGAAAATTGAATCAAGCGGCTGCACCTCATACGCAATGATCTCAGTGCGGGGAGCAGGGAAGGTTTCGGCTGTTCCTACTGGAAGACTTTTCAATTCTTCCACGGCAGCATAATAGAGAAGTGTGTCACTGGCGAAGTAATTCGGTATCGTTCCACCAGGCACAACCAGACGTGTGCCAGCCGGAATGTTGGGGGAAGAATAACTGCCAATAGTAGCGGCATCCAGGTTATTCGCCGGATAATTAATGATATCTTCAGGCGTAACGCTGTAATAGTTGGAGACTGCCCCCAGACCTTCACCCGCAGACCAAACATGATAAACACCATCGACCGGGAGGATGTAAATTGTTGTCCCTGGGGTATAGTTTCGCAAATCGCCCTCAAGTTCATATCGGTTTCCCCACAGAATAGTTTCGGGCCAGAGCCCAAATTTTGCCGCAATACTTGAGACGGTTTCACCTTCCTGGATCGTGTAAGTGATTACTTCTGAGCGGGGAATGAGCGTCGCTGTTGGGGTGGCGATTATTGCCACAACCGTCTGTGTTGGGGCGACGATCGTGTCTGTTGGGTATTCATGAGCAATCAAGGGTTCAACGGGTGTAATTTCTGCCTTCATTGTTGGGGTGGGGTTGCTCTCAGCAGTTTTAAATCCACCAAAGGCCCATATTGCCAACAAGATAACAGCAAGGACAATCAGAACCAAGGCTGCGATCATACCGCTTTGTTTCAAGAGAGGCTTGTTGGAATTGTTGTGCTGTTCGAGCGAGTCTTCGCCTTGTCCTGGGTCGTTGTTAGTTTCAGGTAATTTGTTTTGAGTCATTTTTTACTCCGTTTTGGCATAATAACCAACATCATTAAGGTTGTCAAGTCAGGTTGTTGGTGGGTAGGGTTAAGTTTTGCCAATTATGGATTTTGAAAATACTTCGCAATGATTGGAGTCAAATCCTGGTTGGTGTGGCGGGTAAAGGCTTCGAAAAAATCTGTCTTGGTCGCCAGATTATAGGTGTTTGCATAGGCATAATCTTTGAGGGAAGTAAAAAAGGCACCGTCTCCGATAGCCTGGCGGATCTCATGCAAGAAATGGACGCCTTGCAGGTAAACGGCATCACGATAAGGAATGTAACCACCTTCGATCCAGATATCCGAGTCTACAAATCCGGTCGGAACAGGCTTATAGATGCGCACACTCCACCACCAATCCACACTTTCAGGGTGATAGCGTTCGTAATAGAGTAGTTCGGCATAAGTCGCAAGAGCTTCGTCCAGCCAGGGTTCCAAGGCGTGGTCGCTGCCGATAAAACCGTAAAACCATTGGTGAGAAAGTTCATGTGGGGTCATGATCGTCAGGTCAGTTTGTGGGATGCCGTCGTAAAAGTCGAAAATCCCGTAACTGATCATGATCATTCCGTCCATTTCCATGTTGTGGAGGAAATCTCCGACAACAATTGAAATCAATTCACGAGGATAGGGGTAGAGCAATTCGCCGAAAAGGCGCATTGCTTTGGCGGCAATATCTGTCACTCTGATGCCATTTTCGATTTCATTCATAAATACGTACGAACGGATTGTTACGCCGTCCTGCACGATTTCGTGTTCAAAATAGCTATCGCTAATTGAAAAAGTAAATCCCCGAGCGTGCTCCAACGTATAGGTATAACCACCGTCTGCGCCTTGAGCTGGCGCGCTTGCAGCTACTTCGATCAAATCGGCATGGCTGACCAGGGTTAGGTTGACTTCGAAATCACTAAATTCATTGACGACCGATTCGCCTACGATGATATTGTCTTTGTCGACAATACGAGGGTATGCCAGCCAGCCATGGGTCTCATCGTATGGCGGAATAAAGGGGTACCAGTCTGAAACATTGGCTTGCTGGTTGGTATAGCCAAAGATGCCCGGGTTGTCCGGCAGGTAGATGCGAAAACTGATTTTGATAACCGTTGTTTCAAGCGGTTCCAACGGTCTTGAGAGGGTAAGGTAAGTAAAAATGCCGTCTTCGCGATAGGTAGTCATCAAATCGTTGCTCAGGCTGTATTGCTCATAACTGCCATCGAAATTACGAGGAGGCACGACCAATAAAATTTCAGACATTGGTTGGTTGCTCTTGTTGGTATAGGTGATTTGTTGGGTCACAGAACCGAAATGAGAGTAGTAGTTGAAGATCAGGTCAAGTTTATACTTTGTTCGGTTTGCGGGCGGCTCAGGTAACTGGTAGACCTGGGGCATTTCTGTCGGGGTCGGCTCAGTGGTTGAAGTCGGCGAGATTTCTTCCTCGGTCGGTGTTGGCTCGCTAATCGGTTCGGATGGCGTCTTTGCACAGCCTGCCAACAAAGTCAGAAGAATGAGCAAGAGGAAAAATCGCTGCTTTTTCATGCTCTCAAAATTGTACCAGTAACTTATTTACTCATGATTCAGGGATACAGGTTTGATCAGTGAAGATGAATAGTTTACCTTTGTTGATTGGGATTGCTTCGTCGCTTTGCTTCCCGCAAAGACTTATACCAATTTGTTTACCAAGTTACGACCATCAACTAATTGTGGAATTTCTTTTCAGGAACCCACCCCCTTCTTCCCCCTCCCTTCGCCCAAGAACAGGGCTGGAGGGGGTAAAAAAGAATCAGACCCCCCCCCTTATTTAGGCAGGAGAGTGTTGGTCGCTGTGTAGTTCATAATAACGCTAGTTAACATTTTAAAAAACAGGTGGACTGGAATGGCCACCTGTGTATGTTTACTGCTTAATCTTCAACGATCGTGATTGTATGAACGATTTCTGCGGTTTTGGATAACATGGCAATTGCCTGGCAATACTTATCTTCGGCAAGCTGTACTGCCCGCTCAACATCTTTTAACTGAATGTCTTTGCCAGTGACGAAATATTCAAAATGCATTTTTGTGAAAACATGAGGATGACCTTCCTGGTAACTCTCCACGTTGACTTTACACTCATATCCACTGAAGGCTACTTTTTTCTTGCGCATGATCGAAATGACATCCAGGCTGGCACAACCAGCTGCCCCAAGCGCCAACAAAGAAATTGGCAGAAAGCCTTTGTTATGCCCGCCACTCGCTTCAGAGGCGTCCAAATTCAAAATATGACCACCTTCTGTATATCCGACCAGTTCCATGCCTTCTTGCCAGACGACTTTTACATCCATTGCTACTCCTTATTCTTTGCTAACCAGCGCCCAGTTGGGTTGGACATCAAAGTCCAGGGGGTCTGTTTG
>JBCFBG010000002.1:35704-44000 GCA_038562515.1 Anaerolineaceae bacterium | reverse complement strand
CCTGCCAGACCCGGACCGCGGGTTACTGCGATGGCATCCAGGTCGCTAATTTGCATATGGGCTTCCTGCAGTGCTTCGCCGATGACGGCATGGATAGCACGCACATGTTCCCTTGAAGCCAGTTCAGGATAGACCCCTCCAAACTGTGCATGCAGGTCAACCTGGCTGGCGATCACGCTGCTCATGATTACGCGTCCGCCTTCAACAATCGCGGCGGCAGTTTCATCACAGGAGCTTTCAATTCCGAGTAAACGTAAATTATCGTTTTTCATCTCAAGCGCCTTTCATCGGAACCACGAGTTGCATCGGGTAGTCCACAAACTTCTCGAAGCCGCCATCCTCGTTTACGTACCAAGTGTCTTCAATTCGGATGCCATAGCCTTTGCTGGGGTAGTAGAGACCAGGTTCCAGGGTGAAGACGGAGCCAATTCGAAGGACATTAGCGGGGTCAGGCTGGCGACCAAGCCAGGGTTTCTCGTGCACATTCAACCCCAAGCCATGACCAACACTGTGGATGTAACCTTCTTCTACAGTTGGGTTTTGGCGGATAGTTTCATGCCCCATATTTTCCAATAACTCACAGGTGAGATCCTGATATTTTGATGCTTGCACGCCCAAAGCTAATTCAGCAGCCACTTGCTCATAAACCTGCTTGACCTGGTCGTAAGCTTGTTGGACCTCTTCGGTAGCATAACCAAGACTCCAAGTTCGGGTGAAATCGTAAAAATAACCACCGCCACCCTGGCAAGGGAAGATATCGAAAACGATGCTCTCACCGAGCTTAATATGGTCGCTGGGAGTGCCAGAACTATGGGGAATGCCGCCATCTCTCCCGATGGCGAAAATGGTCGCTTCTGGGTTCTCAGCTCCAGCTTCTGCCAACCAGAGGTTGATCAGGCTTTTCACATCTCCAATAGTAAGCGGGCTACCATCGTTTTTTACCAGGGTCTCATCAACTACTTTATGCCCACTCAGAAATTCCTCGACACGTTTCACCACGCTGGTGGTGATCTGACCCATTTTACGAATTTCTTCCAATTCCGCCTTATCCTTGGTCGCGCGAGCTTCCAGGATGATCGCGTCGTCATAATCTCCCTTAAAATAGATACCGGGCAATAGATCTTCCAGTTCACGAATAAGAGAATAAAATGGTCCAACTTCACGGTTGCCATAGAGCAGTACCGTGCCCTCGGTTAATCCGATATCTTCCAGCATTTTTTTGTATCTCAAAGCATTGGCTGCCAGTTGGTTTCCTTCTGTAACCTTGAGGTGTTCAGTCAACGGGTAGTTTGAGTAAGAAATGAGCTCATAGCCTGTTTTGGCGGCTTCCTCGCGCTCCATCATTCCGTGAAAAAGGATAGGCTGCCTGCCTGGGATGATAAAAAGATCGGCATTGGTTACATGGACAGCACCAGTAAAGTAAGTCATAGAAGGGTTATGTTGAGCAGCACCACTAATCCATAAGGCATCCACGTTGTTTTCTTTTATCAATCGTTCAAGGTCTTTTTTCATTTTGTTCCTCTAAAAGTGCGTTATGTAGATTCTCTAATAATACTGCTTCCTGGGCGGGGAGAACGGTCCTGGGGTCAAGAAGAATCAAATCGTTTTCAATGCGGGTGATGACGGGAGTGTCCAACTGGCGTAAGCGCCGGCTGAATTGCCGGGCTGATTTCGGCCTCAAGGCTAACAGCCAGGTTGGCTGAGTTTGCCCTGGAAGGCTGCCACCGCCAATGGCGGACTCCCCTTGGATAACATGCCCGGTTCCGAGCATTTTTACCCAATGCTCTGCCTGAGCTTTTAGGTCAGCCTCCTGTCGGGCAAGCATAGCCAGGACGGGCACTGTTTTCACGGCGCTACCTTTGAGGTACTCAAGCAGCGTGGCAGAAAGAGCGGCAAGGCAGAGTTTATCTGCCCTTAGAGCGCGATAGAAAGGGTGACGGCGGATCTTCTCAATGTACTTTGCTTTGCCAACGATTAAACCTGCTTGGGGACCTCCCAGCAGTTTGTCGCCCGAGAAGCAGACAACGTCCGCTCCCTGCAGCAGGGCCTCCTGAACCGTCAACTCTGTTTCCAAACCAAAAGTAGCCGGATCGATCAGAGCTCCTGAGCCAAGATCGTGTATCACTGGAATTTCGTGGCGATGGGCAAGCTCCGTGATTTCGGATAGTGAAGGCGAAGCGGTAAAGCCCACAATCTTGAAATTCGATTGGTGCGCCAGCATGATCAGGCTTGCGCCTTCCTGGATGGCGGTTTCGTAATCGTTCAGGTGGGTGCGGTTGGTGGTGCCAATCTCGACCAACTTTGCCCCTGAAAGGCGCATCACTTCCGGAATTCGAAAACCTCCACCAATCTCAACCAATTGAGAACGTGAAATGGCAACCTTCTTGCGGTTTGCTAAAGCAGCCAGGACGAGCATCACCCCTCCGGCGTTATTATTGACCACCAGTGCCGCTTCGGACCCAGTCAGGCGGATGAGGAGATCAGCCGCATGGATGTCTCGCTTACCGCGCTGCCCTTTGTCAAGATCGTATTCGAGGGTTGAGTAGGCTTGTCCGATTCTTAAAACCTCTTCCAGTGCCGATTGACACAGAGGTGCGCGTCCGAGATTGGTGTGCAAGATCACACCAGATGCATTGATCACTGGTTGTAATGTGGTATTGGATTGAGCTTTAAGCTGGGATTCAACCTGGAAAACGATCTCATTATCGGTGGGGATTGTTTCATCATTTTGTGCCTGGTTGCGGACCTGTTCGAGAACCTGGCGGGTGACCTGAAGACACCAATCACGCCCGTACTCCTCCTGCAAGGCTACCATAACCGGTAGATTGATTAGGTAATCGACCGAAGGAATTGCTCGTAATAGATTCATATCAGGCAGTTGGGTTGGGCTTCCAGCGGCTGCGTTCCCACATCCGAATCAGGAATTCGATCAGAATTAACGCAGTACCCATGATAGCCCCCATGGGGATTGTAAGTACTCTACCGATTTGCAGCCAACTCAAGAGTGCAGCGAAAACTCCGAACCAGACAGCCTGGCGAATGATCACATTGGGACCAGCCGGGGGGTTGGAAGGGAAACGACGGTTAATAAACCAGGTCAGCGGCATGAACAGACCAGCGCCGAAAACGATCAGGCAGAAGTAGAGCAGCCAACGTGGACCAACAGTTGGTAGAGTGCGGGTAAGCGTGAGGTAAAGCCCCCCGCCACCCAAGGCGATCAAAACCACGATTGCAGGAAGGTAGTAAGAAAAGGGTTGGGGATTGTTGTCTCGTTGCATAGGCAAATTATACATTATTTATACAGCAGGAATGGCGAATAAACACTCTGCTGGCTGAAAAACTAGTATCCAAAATGGATACTGGCCCTTCCAACCTTTCCATCCTTCGGTCCGTTGAACCGCCACAGTGGATGTGATAAACTTTTATTGGCTGATTTGTCAGCTTCAGAATAAACTTGCCTCGACTGAGGCGTTTTTTACACCTGTGAGGGAAGATGGATACTAAGCCAACCACAAAGAAAAATGCATATTTGGACGCATTAGATAAACGAGTTTTAGTCTTCGATGGTGCCATGGGCACTACGCTGCAAGCCCGCAATCTCACCGCCGAAGACTACGGTGGTGCTCACCTGGAAGGCTGCAACGATGCTTTAATTCTGCATAGTCCAGAAATTGTTCATGATGTTCACCGGGCTTTCCTGCAGGCTGGCGCGGATGTGATTGAGACCGATTCTTTTCGTTCCAACCGTCTTACCCTGGCTGACTACGGTTTGCAAGACCGAGTGATCGAGCTGAACCAAAAAGCCGCCAATATTGCCCGCCAGGCTGCGGATGAATTCTTCAGCCTCGAGAAACCACGTTTTGTGGCTGGTTCGATGGGCCCTTCCGGCAAGCTGATCTCTACCAGCGACCCCGAGATGTCTGATATCAGTTTTGATGAACTCAAGGATGTTTTCCGAGAACAAGCTGTTGGTCTGATCCGGGGTGGGGTTGACCTGCTGCTCATCGAGACTTCGAATGATATTTTGGAAGTTAAAGCTGCCATCAATGGCATACGCGAAGCCTTGGAAGAAGAGCAGCGCTGGCTGCCGATCCAAGCGCAGGTCACCCTGGATGTGAACGGCAAAATGCTGCTGGGCACTGACATAACCGCTGTGGTCGCAATTTTGGAAGGGTTGGGTGTGAATGTGATCGGGCTTAATTGCTCAACCGGACCCGAACACATGCGCGAATCAATTGAATATCTGACTTCCCACTCCAAGTTGCCAATTTCCTGTATTCCTAATGCCGGCTTGCCACTTAACGTTGAGGGTGAGGCGGTCTATCCATTGCTCCCACAAGAGTTTTCTGACCAATTAGGTGAATACGTCCAGAAACTGGGTGTACGAATTGTAGGTGGCTGTTGTGGGACAAGACCCGAACATATTGCGGCACTTTCACAGAAAATCGCAGAAATCTCGACTGTTAAGCCTCAAGGAATATTCGATGCTATGCTGGCGTCTGCTGTGCAGGCAGTTCAAATTGAACAACAACCTGCTCCTTTTATCATTGGTGAGCGCATGAATGCCCAGGGTTCAAAAGCCTTCAAGCGCATCCTTTTAGCTGAGGATTTTGATGCCATTATGCAGGTTGCACGCGATCAGCTGGATTTTGGTGCCCACGGGCTGGACATCAGCGTGGCGACAACTGAACGCAGCGATGAAGCAGAGATGATGCGAAAGATCGTCAAACGGCTTTCGCTGGAAGTGCCAGTCCCACTGGTGATCGATACAACCGAGGTTCCGGTAGCTGAGGCTGCCCTACAAACCGCACCTGGACGAAGCCTGATCAACTCCACCAACCTTGAATCTGGTGAAGATAAAGCAGGAAAGATGTTCAGGCTTGCCCGAAAGTATAGTGCGGCTGTAATGTGCCTGACGATCGATGAAGAAGGCATGGCAAAAACGGCAGAAAGAAAACTGGCGATTGCACGCAGAATGCACACTTTGGCAGTTCAGGATTACTATCTGAGACCTGAAGACCTGGTTTTCGACCCACTCACATTCACACTCGCGACCGGGGAGGAGATCTGGAGGAACAGCGCGGTAGAAACGCTTAAAGGCATCCGGGCGATCAAAACAGCGTTGCCCGGTGTGCACACCTGCCTGGGAGTAAGCAATATCTCCTTTGGGTTGGCTCAACCTGCCCGAAAGTTGATCAATAGTGTCTTTCTGCACCATGCCGTTGAAAATGGATTGGATATGGCAATCGTTAACCCAGCCCACATCCGTCCTTATGGCGAAATTCCTGTAGAAGAAAGAGAACTGGCTGAAAACCTGGTCTTTAATCGTTCCGCTGATGCCCTTGAAAAGTTGGTGAACTGGTTCGAAAACCACATTGAGGGTGATAGTGAAGGGGTTGCGAAAAAAGATCCCTTTGAAGGTCTGAATACGCGAGAAAGATTGTTTCAACGCGTCTTGCTCCGCCAGAAAATTGGATTGGAAGAAGATATCGATCAGATCCTCTCCGAAAGCGATCAGCCCAGGGCAGAGGCTGCCGTTGGGATTCTTAATGGTGTACTCTTGCCTGCCATGAAAGAGGTAGGCGATCGCTTTGGTACAGGTGCTTTGATTTTACCGTTTGTTCTTCAGTCAGCTGAAGTGATGAAAAAAGCCGTCACTCACCTTGAGCAATACCTGGAAAAGCAAGCCGGACTAAGCAAGGGAAAAATCGTGTTGGCAACAGTCTATGGTGATGTGCATGACATTGGCAAAAACCTTGTAAAGACGATTTTGTCCAACAATGGCTATGATGTAATCGATCTCGGCAAACAAGTGCCAGCAGAAGAAATCATCAGCCGGGCTGTCGAAGAAAAAGCAGACGCAGTCGGACTGAGCGCACTGTTAGTGTCAACCAGCAAACAGATGCCCTTAATTGCCAACGAGTTTCAACGCCGTGGGATAAATATGCCTATTTTGATCGGCGGCGCTGCCATCAATCCGCAGTTTGCGGAAAGAATTGCCGACATGGAAGGATCTGGACCTTATAAAGCTGGTATTTTCTATTGCAAGGATGCATTTGAAGGTTTAAATGTGATGGACCGGTTGGTTAATCCCGAGAAGAAAGAATCCCTAGGTCTGGAAAGTAAAGTTCCACCCGCAGCGACACAGAGGACCGCAAAAGAAAAGGTTGTCGGTTCTGTTCCGACTCGCAATGTTCCTCCGGCGGAAGTCATTCCTTGCGTAGAGCCTTTGGGCATCCGTATCGAAAAGGATCTCCCTTTTGATGAGGTGGCCAAATTGATCAGCCTAACGGAGTTATACCGGCTTTCCTGGGGAGCAAAGCAGGTGCGTGGGCAAGAATGGCAGGAATTGAGAGCGGAATTTGACCAGAGGCGAGTGAGTATGCTGGACCAGGCGAAAAGAGAAGGTTGGATCAAGCCGCAGGCGGTCTATGGTTACTTCCCGGTTTGGGCAGATGGCAATGATCTGGTTGTATACGACTCATTACATAGCAATATCGACCATCCGGTTGAGCTGACCCGGCTGAATTTCCCCCGCCAATCGAGCCTCGAAGGCTTGTGCCTGAGTGATTATTTCCTTCCTGTCGGCAGTTCAAGGTTTGACATTTTGCCTTTGCAGGTTGTGACCGTTGGACAAAGAGCGACGGAAAGGTTTGAGGAACTCGATAAATTGGGACAATATTCTGAAGGGTACTTCCTGCACGGATTAGCCGTTCAGATGGCAGAAGCTACCGCGGAATTCATCCACCGGCAGATTCGAACTGAGATGGGTATTGGGGCAGAACAAGGTTTTCGTTATTCCTGGGGTTACCCTGCGCTACCCTGGCTGAGAGAACATAGCAAGGTCTTTGATTTGTTGCCTGTTGAAAAAGAGTTGGGGATGAGCCTGACTTCTGCCTGGCAGTTAGTTCCGGAGCAATCGACCGCCGCCATGGTTGTTCACCACCCACTGGCGAAACCTTTTGATGCTGGTATCAGCCGAATGGAGCTGTTGTTCGACGAATAACCTTTTCTGCTAACACTATTTAATCCAGCCATTGTGGCTGAATTCAAAAGAATCGGCTGGGTGAACCTTACCGGAAGGGGATAAAGCCCCTCTGTATGGCTGGGGCTCAACTCCAACCACCGCGCTTGCGAATGCGAACATTGCCGGATTGGACGCCTTCATTTTTTCAGATAGACCATGTCAACGTGGCGTCCAATCTCGGTCTACGAAAAGATAATAACCTTTCGACGAGATGACATTCCTCTCACAATCGAGGTTTCACTTTTGCACCAGTGCGACACCCATCCTTCCCGATGGGGTAGAATTGTTGTGTTCAGGAAGTGCTATGAAAACAAAATTGCTGGTCCCCATTCTGTTTTTCTCTCTAACAATCGCTCTGGCAGCCTGTGTTCCGATGAGCCCGGATGGGCTTACTGCCGGTCAACAAACCGCTATCGCTGGAACAGTTACGGCTGTGATCGAACAAGAACGAACGCAGACTTTTCTAACAGGCACACCGTTGCTTCCAACTCAGACGGCAACCCTGGCTGCTACGCCCACGGTTGCTACCGCGACTCCGAAGAACACACCAACTGCAACAATAGCCCCTCCATCACAAGATGTGATTGGTCCTGAAACCTACCCGGAAGGAGTTAACCCTCTAACCGGTCTTAAAGTACCGGACCCTGCAATTCTGCGCCGTCGACCGGTGATCATGAAGGTTTCGAACCACCTGATTGATTATCAAGCCCACTGGGGTCTTTCTTCAGCAGATATTGTGTTTGATTACTATATTGGTTGGGGCAGCGACCGCTATGCCGCCCTTTATTATGGTCAGGATGCAAGCAAAATTGGTCCGATTCGGTCAATCAGACGAGTCGACGGTCACCTCGGCAGCCTTTACCAGGCAGTAATTGGCGCGACTGGCGGAGACAAGGAAGACGTATTGCCTTATATTGATGCATATATTTCACCCGGTCGATACTTTTTGGATAAATATTTGTGTCCGGGGGTGTGTGATGATGGGCGAAATTATGTTTACAGTGTTTTTGGCGACTCGGCAGCACTTTATAATTATTTCAATTACCTGGGTTACGGCAAAGATGATCCAGATTTGAGTGGTATGGCTTTTTCTGAGGCAGCACCCTCAGGCGGTGAGGAGGGTTCGGGTGTTTGGATCATTTGGACGGATGTGGGCAAAGCTCACTGGATCTACAACCCGGATACCAGTAAGTATCACAACTGGACCATTGATGAGAGCACCTACTACACCTACCAATCCCTGATCGACCAGAACACAGGAGAACAACT
>JBCFBG010000002.1:0-35604 GCA_038562515.1 Anaerolineaceae bacterium | reverse complement strand
ATGTGGGCAAAGCTCACTGGATCTACAACCCGGATACCAGTAAGTATCACAACTGGACCATTGATGAGAGCACCTACTACACCTACCAATCCCTGATCGACCAGAACACAGGAGAACAACTTAGTTTTTCGAATGTTATTGTATTGAAGGCGCCCTACACCGAGATTAAAGGCACTTTGCACAGCATCGATTTGATTGGCAATTCAAGCGGAAATGAGGCTACCATCTTCCGCGACGGTCTGGCTTACGAAGTGTTTTGGAAAACGCCCCAAGGCGACAAACCCATCCAGTTTGTCGACGCGCAGGGTAATCCTTTTCATCTCAAACCTGGCAATACCTGGATCGCCATTTTTGGATTGACATCTCCTACAGTTGTTGAAAGCGGCGACTGGAGCATCACCTTTAACATGCCATAATATGCGAACATTGATCCTTTCTGACATCCATGCCAACCTGAATGCTCTTGAAGCCGTGCTTCAGGCAGCCGGCGAGGTGGACCAGGTGTGGTTTTTGGGCGATGTGGTCGGCTATGGTCCTAACCCTAACGAATGCATCGAGTTATTACGCGCTCAACCCAATTTGCAGGCACTAATGGGAAATCACGATGCAGCATTGATGGATTTCATCTCCGTTGATCGTTTCAATTTTGAGGCCGCAGAAGCAATCAGAGTCCAAACTCGCATGATCACTCAAGATAGCCGGGATTTTCTGGAACTGTTGCGATTGAAACTCGAAATCGATGATATTACCCTGGTACATGGCAGTCCACGCAACCCGATTTGGGAATACATCCTGAGTTCTGCCACAGCCAAGGCAAACCTTAATGACTTTTCAACACAAGGCTGCCTTATCGGACACACGCATGTGCCTTCCATCTTTGTCCAAAATAATGACGGCTCAGTTCAGACCCTGCTTCCGGATAACGGAGATCGTTGGAAACCAAACGGGCGATTTATCTTGAACCCGGGTTCTGTTGGGCAACCTCGAAATTTTGATCCCCGGTCTGCTTTTGTGATATGGGATGACGAGGAAGGCACCTTTCTTTTCAAACGAGTTGTTTATGAAATTGAATCCGTTGCTGAACAGATTATGCGCTTAGGTATCCCAAAACGACAAGCCACGCGATTGTTTACAGGCACCTAAATATTTACTTTTCACACTGAATAACGATTACAAGGAACTTTTCTTGTAAGGGCGCGTCTTAAGCATGAAAATAGCCTTTATGAATGGAGAAAAATGAAGAAGAAACTGCTCTATATAAGTTTAGTTTTATTGCTAGCTCTGAGTGCTTGCGCGAAATCAGCCTCTCAAGATGCTGTTTCACCTGAAGCAGCGCCGAGTATGGATTGGGGCTATGCCTCCCCAA
Organism: Anaerolineaceae bacterium; assembly: GCA_038562515.1. Lineage (GTDB taxonomy): Bacteria > Chloroflexota > Anaerolineae > Anaerolineales > Anaerolineaceae > Mesolinea. The sequence continues at coordinate 34,238 of JBCFBG010000002.1, read as the reverse complement.
TGCCTGAAGAAGCCCCTTTGATGGAATCTGAGATGGGTGGAAACAAAGGTAACGAGGAACGCATGGTGATCCAAACGGCATATTTGCGTGTCTCTGTTGCTGACACTGTTGCATCAATGCGACAAACGTCCGATTTGGCGAAACAATTGGGCGGCTATGTCGTCAGTACTAATCGCTACACGGAAACCACTTACAACAACGTATCTTATGCTAATACCTCCGTTGTAATACGTGTTCCAGTGGATAAATTGGAGCAAGCCATGGAAGCTGTCAGACAGATGTCCGCCACAGGTAAAGACGGAATTCTTTCCGAGAGTCTGTCTGGGCAGGATGTAACATCAGATTTTGTCGATTCCACCAGCCGCTTGCGGAATTTGAAATCAGCAGAAGAGCAGTTGATGGTGCTGATGGAAAACACCGAAGACCTGGAAGCAACCATGAGCGTCTTCCGTGAGCTGACAGAAATTCGCAGCCAGATCGAAGTGCTTGAAGGGCATATCAAGTTCCTGCAAGAATCATCCGATTTGTCCTCTTTGTCGGTCGACTTCGTGGCAGAAGCTTCATTGCAGCCGATTGAGATTGGTGGCTGGAAACCAGAGGGTGTTGTGAAGGAATCTTTGGAAAGATTGGTACGCACTTTCCAGGATGTGGTCGATTTCTTGATCCGCTTTGGAATCACCTGCCTGCCTTTCCTGCTTCCCCTGGGAGTTGGCATTTTCTTCCTGGTGAGAGCTATTCACAAGTCTGCTGCCAAACGCCGGGCAAGCAAAGCGGATGCAGTGGTTGAAGTCAAAGAAGAAACTGAAATAAAAGCGTAATTAGAAAAAATGACTTTCAAAAAGGAACTGGCTCGCCAGTTCCTTTTTGTTTGCTTGGTCGGGAATGGGACAAGCTGCGTTCTGCTTTGTGGTTTGGCGAAAAATGGAAAACTTATCCTCGGTCAGGAGGATGGCGTTGTCAAAATTCGATTTGAATCAGGCAATCTGGTCGGAGTTTGACTGGAATTTGAATAATATTGCCGTCAACGGATTGCCAATCAATCGGTTTTCCGTTTTGAAGAACCTGGGTCGGGATCGAGGGTAACCTGAGGTAACAATTACCATCCACATGCCTTCCCAAATCCAACTTGAATTTGAGATTGGAACCTTCCATCTGCCATTCTTTCAGCTCAATTCCCTGCGAAAGGTGCAGATCGCTGCCCAGGTAAACCACAGGTGTGGCAACACGCAAAGCAACCAGCCGAACACCATGCGCGGGTACCTGCCTGAAGGTGTGTCGGTGCTCGATGAGTGCGATTTCACCGGACCAGAATTCACGCAAGAACGTTTTCTGATTTTGCATACCCCAGTCGCCCAGTGTAAGAGTTAAGTCTTCAGGCTGGTCTTCCCAGTTGAACAGAGCAATCAGTTTCCATTCACCCAAATTACCTTGCAGCGTTTGACCGATTTTTGTGGGTATGCTGCTCGAGAACAAATCGGGTACAAATGGATTTGGGGGTAAAACAGGCAATAAACTGGCTGCAAGAGTTAATCGTTCTTTGCTGAGGTTGGTCATATCATCCGAAATCAAAAACGCCCCGCCTGTCAGGCTGATGGCAGTGGCCAGTGATTGCACCTCTGCCAGGCTCAGGTTCGAATCTTCACGCACCAACAGGCAGTCCGGGTCATTCACCCAAAAGTGAGGATCCATGATCGAACGTGTGAGAATATTCTGGATCGCATTGCGGGCAGATGGCATGTTTGGTTCGTTGCGAAACGGGAAACGAACCCCATAGAATTGCGGTTTCCAATCCGGGCTTACATCAGCGCTGATGCGCATCATGTCAAAAATGCCAATTCCTGGTCCAATTGGGCAGCCGCAACCCAACAAGACGGTTTGCGCTCCCGCTTCCTCGCGGATGAGTTCGAGCCCTTTACGCAGAATTTGCGCCCGGGTCTTTGTCCGGTCAAAGTGTTGGCCAGAAAGTGCAGCCGCGTAGAGAAAATCGAGTTTGAGGTAAGGGAACTCCCAAGTCTTTACCGCTGTACGTATAACCTCACGGATGTATTTTTGAGCCTCGGGATGGGTCAGGTCCAGTGCCCGACCAAGCCGATTCCACACGAAACCGCTGTTAGCTAATTTCCCGTGCTCGTTACGCAAGAGCCATTCTGGATGCTCCTGGTTGAGTTCTGAGCGTTTTTCGACGATGAAGGGTGCAAGCCAAAGTCCAGGTGTGTAGCCGGCTTCTCGCGCCTGTTTTGAAAGCCCACTGACACCCTCCGGGAATTTCTTGTTAAACTTCAGCCAACTGCCAACATCTTGTTGAAAGCCGTCATCAATTTGAAATACATCGAGCGGCAATTCACCTTGATGCTGCTGCATCATCTGAAAGTTATCTCGAAGAGTTTCAGGATCAATATTCTGAAAGTAGTAATACCACGAACACCAACCAGCAGGCGTTTTCATTCGTTCCTTAACCTGGTTCTCGGATGCAACGGTATCGAAGTAAGTCGAGAAGGGTTGTGGACTCTGTGCATCAAAAAATTGCCAGGCTAACCAGTCGCTTTCCAGCGTTGTGCCAGGCAGTAAATCTACCTCATCGCAATTTGCCCAGACGTGTAAGTCAGGCTCCGGGTGCAGGGTTGAGATGAGGGAGCCAAACTGTTCCTTTTGTGAGAGAAAACCGCAAATCAGTCCAACTTTGGCATCATGATCGAGCAAGGCAGCAAACATGTCTGAGGAGAACGTTGAATTTTGCTTGGTGAGGGGAGTGCCCGTGTTGTAGAGCATGGGGTGCGAAAAAACACCCAGCCGGCTAAAGTTTTGACGCTGCCCGTACTGCCAGGTTCCGGAAGGCGACCAGCTCTGCCAACCGTTGCTGTAGAAGGCAATTTTTTCTGCTGTTTCACTTGAAAAATGAATAGATCCTTGCTCCAGGCTAGAGAACAAAAATGTTTTAGGTTGGATGGTTTTCTCGGAATTGTTCAGCAATTTCACTTTTTGGAACAAGAATGGTTTGTCAAACGCCATCGCGAATTCAACCAAGAATGCTAACCCAGTGTTTGCCTCAAGGTAATGCAATGTCAATAGCTTAAGTCTGCCAAAATTGGTTTGAACTTCCTGGTCTTCTTGCACCGATTGCAGGACGAAATCGGGATTTTTTGATTCCGCCAGTTTCAACCCAAAATTGGCGTTGTCAATTTTGGCTCCGGTGAAGGGAGTTGAGTTGAGCGTGAAGGAGAGTTGTTCAGGGTAAACGGTGAGTTGCAGAAATGGGTTGGAAAGTGAATTCATGCCTTTCTCCATATTCTCAGAATGTCCTCAAAGGGAATAGGTCCCTCACGTAAAAGAATCGGCGCGTCACTTTGGCAATCGATTATGGTTGAGGCTTGACCTCCAGGGTGTTTGCCACCATCGAGAATCAAACCAACTTGACCGCTCAATTGCGCGTAGACATCGTGGGCAGTGCTGGGATTTTCCGCTCCAGAGATATTTGCACTGGTCACTGCTAGGGGTCCACTTTGTTGAAGCAAGCTCAAAGCAAAGGGATTGTCGGGCATACGCACAGCCAACCCGGGGTAGGGGCTGAGAGAAGTTGGCAGTCCTACTTTCTTGGGCACCACAATCGTGAGTGGCCCTGGCCAAAAGGCTTGCATCAAAGTGAAAATCTCCGGCTTGATGGAAGAAGCAAGCTGATCGAGTTGCTGCAAGTCCCCAACCAATACCGGGATAGCTTTCTCTTCAGGGCGCTGCTTGGCTGCATAAATCTTTTGCAAACTGGATTCGTTAATCCGTCCTGCCAGTCCGTAGAGTGTATCGGTTGGAAAGACGATCAATTCATCCAATCCCAAGGCAGTCAGCGCAAAGGGAATGGCATCAGCATCATCGATGGAAAGGATTCGGGTTTGAAGATTGCTCATCTCAATTCAATTCTAATCATCCGATCGCGATCGAACAGGTCTTTATGCAAAGTGGTATCAGCATCAGGGAAAAAATCCTTTGCCAACTGAAAAGTTTGGGCTCCCAGGGTTGCCTCGGTTTCGAGCAGGATCAAAGCCTGAGAGTTCAGAAAAGCAGGAACTTTTTGAAGTAATTTGGAAATAATGTTTAACCCACCATCACCACCATCCAGCGCCAGGCTGGGTTCCCAGGGCAAACTATTGACCTCGATCAACTTATCTGTGGGTATGTATGGAAGGTTGGCACAGACCAGGTCGAATGGCTGTGGGTTTTCAGGCAGTAAATCACAAAGTGTGAAACGAATACGGTCAGCGGAATTATGCTTTTGAGCATTCCTCTTTGCAACCTCAAGGGCGGCAGGTGAGACATCAGTAGCAAGCATGTGTAAGTCCGGACATTTGCAGACCAGGCTGACCGCGATGCAGCCCGAGCCCGTACCCACATCAACGCCTTTCCTGGCGGATGGGTGTGTCTGGAGCCATGCGAGCGCTGATTCGACTAACATTTCCGTTTCGGGTCTGGGAATGAGGACCGAGGGGTTAACCTCAAATTCAAGTCCGAAAAATTCTTGTTTTCCAAGCAGGTAAGGCAGGGGTTCGCCTGTTTCCAGTCGTTGAAGCAATTCCTCTAACTGATCAGCCTGGGATTTGCTAAGATGGACTTCCGGGTGGGCGAGAAGCCAGGTTTTGGGTCGCTGAAACACATGCGCCAGTAAAACCAACGCGATTTGGTGGGGTTGTTCAATCTCTCTCAGCTGAGCGCGAATAGTGCGGTCAGATTGGAGGTCATTTGCCATTGCTCTCAAAATTCGCCAGGCGTTCGGCTTCTTCAGCGTGCTGCAACTCTTCAATGAAGGTATCCAGCTCGTAGCCTTCCATCACACCAGCCATATTGTAAGAAGAAATGTTGATGCGGTGGTCGGTAACACGCGACTGGGGGTAATTATAGGTGCGGATCTTCTCGGAGCGTTCACCTGTGCCAATCTGGGAACGGCGCGTCGCGTCAAGCTCATTCTGGCGTTTTTCGTGTGCCAAATCGTAAAGGCGGGCTTTGAGGACGCTCATTGCGCGTAGTTTGTTTTGTAACTGCGATCGTTCGTCCTGGCAAGCTACGATAATGCCGGTTGGTTTGTGGTGGATACGCACTGCAGTCATGTTCTTCTGTACGTTCTGCCCGCCAGCACCAGCCGACTTGAAGACGTCAATATCGATGTCACTATCAGGGATGTCGATTTCTATATCGTCCACTTCCGCCAGCACTGCCACTGTTACGGTGGAGGTGTGGATGCGTCCCTGCGATTCGGTTTCGGGCACACGTTGCACACGGTGGACACCAGATTCAAACTTGAAGCGGGAATAGGCACCTTTGCCTTTGATGGCAAAGGTAACTTCCTTATAACCGCCGATACCAGTCTCATTGGCGGAGAGAATCTCAGTTTTATAGCGGTGGATTTCTGCGTATTTCAGGTACATCCTCAGCAAGTCAGAAACGAACAGTCCAGCTTCGTCGCCGCCTGTGCCGGCACGGATTTCGATAATTACGTTGCGGTCATCACGTGGGTCTTTGGGAACCAGTTTGGATTTGAGCAAGTCTTCCAGTTCAACCTTGCGCGTTTCCAGTTCATCCAGTTCCATTTTGGCCAGGTCCAGCATTTCGCCTTCAGAGAGTTCGATCAGTTCTTTTGTCTCTTCAGTTTTACTCAGGTTTTCCTTATATTCCTTGGCAAGCGTGACAATTGGATCCAGGTCTGAGCGTTCTTTGGAGAGCTCAGCTGCCAATTGATAGTCTTGCCCAACCTCGACAAGGCGCTGCTCAAGGTCGGCATAATGTTCAAGAATTGATTCAAGTTTATCAAGCATAATATTTTCGTTTATCCCATTAAATTCGGATTGAGATTATATCATCCTGTGCTCGAACACGCAGGTAGAGATTGGACGAATGGTGAAGTTTTCATTTGAGCATTGTTTGTCATTCAGGAAGTCGCAAAGAATCGTTTCGATGTGAGATAAGATCCTTTCCTTCGTTCATAATAACAGAACACCCCTCCACCCGTGTATAATCTAACTCCGGAGGAAGCATGCAACTATACTTTATTCGACATGGGCAATCAACTAACAACGTTAGCTGGGAGTTTAGAGATGTAGACGGTTACGACCGGGTTTCTGACCCTCCGTTAACAGCATTAGGTATTCTCCAGGCACAGACGCTGGCAAACTTTATTGCTTCCCCTCAACCCAACCCGGATGCAAGCCAGAGCATCGGCTCATACCGCCATCGTGTCAGAATTACTCACCTCTATTCCAGCCTGATGATCCGTGCTATTCATACCGGGACAATTCTCTCAGAGACCCTGGGTGTTCCTCTTTATGGTTTGCCAGAGGCGCATGAAATCGGGGGAGTCTACCTGGAGACCCTGGTAGATGGAAAACCAGAGATCAGTTTCGAGCATGGTGTATCGCCAGCCTATCTGCAAGAGAATTTTCCAGATTTCAGATTGCACCAGCCAATTGAGGAAAGAGGCTGGTGGCAAGGCGGGATGGAACCTGTTGCTGGAAGACTATTGCGAGCAAATGAGGTTTTGAAAATCCTTAAAAAACGCCATTTTGGCACTAACGATCAGGTCGCAGTGGTGACCCATGGTGGTTTCTTTAATACCATGGCACGAGCGATTCTTGACATCAGACCAGATGAACCAGACAATCTTAACCTGCCTACATGGTTTTCTTTCTGTAATTGTGCCATCAGCCGATTTGATTTCTTTGATGACAGGGTAGTACTTGCGTACCATAACCGCACTGACTTCCTGGATGACGACCTGGTGACTTGTTAGATTTGCCTATTGTTTCACATCTTTGGAAACTGCTTCCTTCGCTTGATATGGTGTTGAGTAACGGTCCAATTTATCCTCTGGTACAATTCCGGTAAGGATTTTTATAAAGAAAAAAATATGCCAGTATATATCAACATACTACTAATTTTCGTTTTATTTTTCATCAATGCAGTTTTTGCTATGTACGAAATAGCCATGGTATCGGCTCGCCGTACGCGTCTTCACCAACGCGCGGAAGCTGGACAAACTGGTGCGAGCATGGCGATCAAACTGCAGAATGACCCGAACCAGGAATATCTGTCGGCTGTTCAGATCATGATCACGATGATCGATACCCTGGCTGGTGGTATCGGTGGTGGAATGTTGGCAGAGCCTCTGGCTGTGGCGTTAAAGCGGTTCAGTTTCCTTGCTCCAATTGCAGAGACACTCGCTTTTGTTTTGGTGGTTATCGCGATCACTTACTTTTCCATCGTGCTGGGCGAGTTGATTCCCAAACGAATTGCCGTCAGCAAACCAGAAGACGTAGTTACCAGAATTTCCCCGATTATCAATGGCTTGACGATCGCCTTGAGACCTTTAATCCGGCTCTTGAGTGCATCTACTAATCTTGGCATCAAGGTTTTCAATATTGACATCCAGAAAGAACCCTACATCACTGAAGAGGAACTGAAAGGTTTTATCCAGGAAGGTCGCCAGACGGGTGTTTTTGATGAGGCTGAAGAGTTCATGGTTGATGGTGTTTTTCGCTTGACTGAGCGTCGGGTAGACGCCATCATGACTCCGCATACTGAACTGGACTGGCTGGACTTGAACGATGGCCCCGAAGTGATGGTGAAGGAAATGCTGGAGAGCCCGTATTCGCGACTGCCGGTTGCCGATGGTGACCTTGATAGGATTGTTGGCATCGTGAATGCGAAAGACCTGATTGGAGTGAATCTCTTTTCGGAAAATTTTAATATCCGGGATTACGTCAAGGAGCCCATGTTTTTCCCCGGGAACATGAAAGCGGTAAAAGCTTTTGAACACTTTCAAACTACTGGTATTCACCAGGCTATGGTAATGGATGAATTTGGTGGCGTTGAAGGAATGGTCACGTTGTATGACGTGCTCGAGTCGATTGTAGGGGATATCCCGCAGGATGAATATGACACCGATGTTGAGATCGAGGAACAAACAGATGGTTCTCTCTTGATGGATGGACTGGTGCCGATTGATGTCCTAAAAGAAAAACTTAATGTAGATGAACTTCCAGAAGAATATAAGGCAGGTTACCAGACGCTGAGCGGCTTTATCATGAACCAAATGGGCAAAATTCCCAAGGTTGGTCAGAGCTTTGAGTGGGATGGCTTCACGTTCACGATCATCCAAATGGACGGTCACCGCGTAGATCGCGTTGAAATTTCAAAAACAAACAACTGACGAATTCTCAGGATGCAGACCAGCGGGTGTAGATTGCATGTGAGAGCACATGCCCTGCACTTTCGTCAACACTTACCAGTTCACCACTTTCCAATTTGCCCTTTTTGCCAACAATTTGTTCAATTGCCTGGTGAGTCACAACGGCGGAAGCAGTGATGGCGTAGGCAGTCATGACGATAAATTTGGCGTCCTTAGCCAGAATGCTCTGACATGCTTCGATCAATTCCGGAACACGCTTGAAGAAATCCCAAACCTCACCGCTGGAACCCCGCCCGAATTTGGGAGGGTCCATCACGATACCGTGGTAGGTGCTTCCTCGCCTGGCTTCCCGTTTAACAAACTTAAGTGCGTCTTCTGCTATCCAACGAATTGGTTTATCCTGCAAATTGGAGAGTTTAATGTTTTGATTTGCCCAGGTTATCGCGTGCTTTGACGAATCAACATGCGTCACTTCTGCACCAGAAGCTGCCCCTGCAGCTGTAGCGGCACCGGAGTAACCAAACAGATTCAACATGCGGAAACCCTTTTTACTGGCTTCGATTTGAGCTCTGATCCAGTCCCAATGAGTGGCTTGCTCCGGGAAGATCCCAACATGGCGGGATGAAGAAAGTTGTAGTTGGAACTTCAGATCTTTGTAGCTCATCATCCAGGATTTATCCATTGGATTGAGTATGTTCCATTTGCCGCCGAATTCCTGTTTTTCTTCCACTAAGACCGCGTTAGCTTTTTTCCATTCACTGGAAGGCAAGGTGGTCGACCAGATTGCCTGGGGACGAGGGCGAATGAGTAGATAATTTCCGAAACGTTCCAGTGTTTTCCCATTGCCGCTGTCAAGCAGTTGGTAATCCTTCCAATCGGGGGAAGAAGTCAGAATGATATTGGTGGGCAGGCTCATGGAAACTCGCTATCTCAAATAGGTGTTGATATAAACAAAAATCAAATATACCAGAAAAGAAGCTGCGCCGGAAACCTCAAAAACCTTAAACATGACGAGGTGCTCTGGCAGTCCCGTTTCTGAGTGAACGGAAAAGTTGACACTAAATTGGACTGCAGCCAGGAATACCCACAGGGCAAGCGTCCAGAAGGGAACCGGCTTCAATAAGATGAAAGTAATTGCTGCTGAGATCAAAAAGGTCGAAGCAAGCAAAAACCGCCCGGATGGAGTGGATTGAGACTGGGAGATTTCAACCCGCACTTCTTCCAATCGAAAGAGGAGAGAAAAACTGGAAACAAACAGCAAGGGGAAGAGTATCTCGATTGCAGCAGGACGAACATGGTTGGTAAAAACACTGTTGAGCAAGAAAAGCCCACCGAAAATCACCTGATGCTGATTGAAGCCGAGCATCTGGTGCGTAGAAACACGAATATTCGGGTGAAAAAGTACTACAGTCAGCAAAAATGCGCTGAATGTAAGCATGATATTGATGCTGCCTGACAAAAAAGCGCTGACGACTGCTATGAGCAATGCGACAAAGAGCGCAATTCGGGCAGTACGCAGACTCACATGTCCATCAGAGATAGGATTGGGGTCAGCCTTGGAGGGGGAAAAAACGTTTTCAGGAGAATTGCTGATGTGTTTGTAGATTTGGGCAAAACTGTAGATCGCCAGGTTGGCTGCAAAACTGAGCGCGATGGATGAATAAGGGGTCGTATTGCTTATCAGGCTCCCCAGAAGACTGCAAAACAGAACAAAGGGCAGCCCTTCGGGTAAGCCGAGCAGATCGAAAAATGCGAGCTGTTTTTTGTTTTTCATCACTGGAATTGAGTATACCAATATTTCCCCCAAACTAGCATCGGGCAGGTTCTCATGATTTTGCTGTGACCTTATCGATTTTCATTGCTGAGTACAAGTTCTAACTTGAGGGCAACTTCAAGTATGTCAATTCCCGTTGAAATCAAGCTAAATTGCTCTTCTGGCGGTAGAATTGCCATATTGAAAAAGGAGAGTGGATGAACTTTGATCTTTTTATTGACCGAAAACCGACCGAAAGTTTGAAATGGAATTGTTATCCGGATGATGTACTACCGCTTTGGGTGGCAGATACGGACTTCTTAAGTCCACCCGCAGTGGTCGATGCTCTGCACAAAAGGGTCGACCACGGAATTTTTGGTTATGGGCTAACCCCAGAGGGGCTTGACCAGGTGGTGATCGATCGGTTTAAACGTCTTTATGATTGGGAAGTCGCCTCTGACCAAATTTGCTACGTCCCTGGAATCGTCACTGGATTTACAATCGTATTGCGAGCTTTGTGCCAAAAAGGTGACGCAGTCATTTTTCAGACCCCTGCCTACCCGCCGTTTATTGGCTCACCCAAGGCAGCTGGTTTGATTGGGATCCAAAATCCAATGTACCTTGATGCCCTGGGTGTTTACCGTATCGATTTCGACCTGTTTGAGCGGCAGATTGTTGATAATAGGGTCAAGGTTTATATTTTATGTAACCCGCAAAATCCTACCGGCAGAATATTCAGTCAAGAAGAACTATTCAGATTAGGCGATATTTGTTTGCGTCACAACGTGGTAATTTGCTCTGATGAGATCCATGGAGATATCCTCTATGATGGTCGCAAACACACACCGATAGCTTCCCTGAGCGCTGAGATCTCAAGGATCACAGCCACATTTATGGCACCCAGCAAAACTTACAATATTGCCGGTTTGCACGCGTCAGTGGCGGTAATCCAGGATGAAGACCTGCGCAATTCTGTAAAAGGGTATATGCAGTATCTCATCAGCACTCCAAGCATTCTGTCACTTGTGGCAGCCAAGGCTGCTTATGAACATGGGGATGAATGGCTGAGTGAGCAGATCGCCTACCTACAAAACAATCGGGACATGATAGGAGATGCTGTTGATCAAGGTTTGCTGGGAAATATCCGCTGGCACAAACCAGAGGGGACTTTTCTTGCCTGGCTGGATTGCAGGGAGTTGGGTGTAGAAGGTGACATACAGCAATTTTTTGTGGAAAATGCGAAGGTTTGTTTGAATGATGGCTGCAGCTTCGGTGAGGCAGGTGAGGGCTTCCTGAGGCTCAATTTTGGCTGCACTCAGGCCGTTTTGAAGCAAGCGCTTGAAAAAATGGCAGAGGCGATCCGTAACATTTAAGCGATCAAAGTTTCATGACATTTGATGATACCGGCAAAGCTGCCATTCAGAAGATAAATAAACCAACAATTTCACTTTAATAAAAAAAAGCCGGCTAAAAGCCGGCTTTTTTTGATGGGGAGGAAATCCCCTTAATCTTCTACGATCACTACGTCAGCGGCTTGCTTTCCGCGTGGACCGTCTTCGATGGTGAATTCCACTTTCTGTCCTTCTTTCAGGCGTTTGTAGCCTTCCATTTTGATCGCAGAAAAATGGACGAAAACATCATCACCATTCTCTAAACCAATAAAACCGTACCCTTTGGGTGCGCTGAACCATTTGATGGTTCCAATAGTTCTTTCTGACATTTAATACTCAACTTTCTAAAAAAACTAAAACTTACCTCAAATCAAGGCAATTTAATGTATCACTTCACTTCATATCCGTCAAGGATTTAAAAATAACTCTTCACATCCAAATCAGAAACGTCGACTGGTACTAAAAAATAGCAAATTCAACACTTTCACACAGTTTCTGATATCTGGTGTCAGTGGAAGGTATAATTAGATTGAAAATAGGAAACAATGCAAGATTCAACAGTATATCGTAACGATTCACAATACCTGAGCACCAGGCAATACCAGGACTCAGGTAATTTGTCATCGCGGATCCAAATCCACCAAAAATTCAGTACTGGACAGCAAAACTGGTACGATTTCGTCTATGAACTGGCTGCGATCAAGCCAGAAACGAAAGTGCTGGAACTTGGTTGCGGTGCCGCATCGCTCTGGCGCGCTGTTATGAACCGCCTGAACGAAAACACCCGGATTACGCTAAGCGATTTCTCGCCTGGCATGATCAATGATGCCGCCAACAACCTGCAAAGAGACAAACGCTTCAATTTTGTCTGCATGAACAGCATGAATACTGCTTTTCCGGTTGTTGCGTTTGACCTGGTGATTGCCAATCACATGCTCTATCATGTGCCCTCCGTCTCCCAGGTGCTTGGGCAAGTGGCAGATCTGCTTAAGCCGGGTGGAAGATTCATGGCTGCCACCAACGGACCGGAACACATGATCGACCTGGATATTTTGCTCGAAAAATTTTCACGCAAGCTGGATAAGAGCCACGGAATGTCCAGTGGTTTCAACCTTCTTAACGGTGAAAAACAATTGCGGGAGTTCTTCTCAACCATCGAGTTGCACTTGTATTCCAGCGATCTATGGGTCACCAACGCTCAATTACTGACCAATTATGCCTTTTCCACTCCTCTGGTGAAAGAGAAGTTGGGCGAGGAAGGTAAGCCGGAAATGACTACATTTTTCCAACGCCGGATCGACCACTACGGCGGGATAGTCATTCGGAAACAAACAGGCGTTTACCTGGCGAAGGACCCTGTCAAAAGTTAGCGCAGCGCTGTGACGATCAGCGTCACGGCAGATAAAATCACGCAATAAATAGCAAAACCAAAAAAGGTGTTCTTCTTGACGTAGTTTAATAGCCAACGAATCGAGAGATATCCGATCACTCCGGCTATTACAAATCCAAGGATTAAGACCGGCAAAAAATCAAGGAAGAAATCAGCCCGCACCAGGTCGATGACCGAAAGCAAGCCGGCTGCCAGCATGATCGGGATGGACAGCAGGAATGAGAAGCGGGCAGCCGCTTCACGGGTGTAGCCCTTCAACATTCCACCAGAGATGGTAGCACCTGAACGGGAAATGCCAGGGAAGATCGCCAATGCCTGGAAAATGCCTACAATCAAGGAATCCTGCCAGGTCATTTTGTCTAAGTTTTTCGCCTTCTTAGATAACAATTCTGCCAGTACCAGTAAAATTGCTGTGCCCAAAAGTAAAATCGCAGTGATCACATGGCTGCCGAAAGCCTCTTCGACGCGTTCCTTTAGTATCATGCCAGCTAACCCGGCAGGGATGGTCCCCAAAACAATGTACCAACCCAATCGGCTATCAACCTCTTTAAATGGTTCTTTTTCTTTGATACCTTGTATCACTGACCTGAATATTGCCACCAAGTCTGACCAGAAATAAACGATCACGGCAACCAGGGTTCCCGATTGAATCAATACGTTGAAAACGAAAGCTTTTTCCGGATCAAGCGTCCAGTTGAGAAGGTAAGGTACGATCACGAGGTGCGCAGAGGAAGAGACTGGCAAAAATTCGGTTAAGCCCTGGACAATACCTAAGATGATTGCTTGAATAAAATTCATATCTACCTTTCTGGAGTACGGGGAATGCTCAGCTTTGCCATGGCTTCGTCGGCAAATGTTTGGAGGCGATCTTCAAGGATTGCCTCGCGCAGGTCGCGCGCTAACTGGAGCAAGGTGTGCAAATTGTGGATCGAAAGCAGGGTGGCTGCCAGCATCTCTTTAGCGACGATCAAGTGACGGAGGTAGGCGCGGGTGAAGGTGCGGCAGGTGTAGCAAGTACACTGTTCGTCTATCGGTCGTTTGTCTTCAGCGAAGGTCGCATTCATCAGGTTGAGCCTGCCGGACATGGTCATGGCGCTGTTGTGACGTGCCAGACGGGTGGGCAGAACGCAGTCGAAAATGTCGATCCCCCTCAAGACGCCTTCGATCAGGTCTTCCGGAGTGCCAACGCCCATCAGATATCTTGGTTTGTCGGTGGGAAGGATTGCGTTGACTACTTCAATGCTGCGGTACATTTCCGCTTTTGTTTCGCCAACCGAAAGCCCGCCAATGGCGTGACCGGGGAAGCCCATGGAACTGATGGCGCGGGCAGATTGCTCCCGTAATTCATCAAAAATCCCACCCTGGACGATTCCGAAAAGTGCTTGATCATTTCGTTTTTTCGCATCAAGGCAACGCTGTGCCCAACGGTGCGTGCGCTCCATCGCCTGCTCAACATAGGTGCGGTTGTTGGGGTCGGAGCATTCATCGAACGCCATGATGATATCCGCACCCAGGTTCTCCTGGATCTGGATGGAACTTTCGGGAGTCAGGCGTTTCATGGAACCGTCAATGTGTGATTTGAAGGTCACCCCATCCTCGTCAACCTTGCGCATATTTGCCAGGGAGAAAACCTGGAAGCCGCCCGAGTCGGTCAGCATTGGTTTGTGCCACTGCATAAACTCGTGCAGCCCACCCATTTTTGCGACCAAGTCATCACCTGGGCGTAAGAACAGGTGGTAAGTGTTGGAAAGCACCAGGGTTGCCCCCAGCTCTTCCAGTTGGGCAGGTGTGATTGCTTTGACAGTTGCCTGCGTGCCGACGGGGGCAAAAACAGGGGTTTGCAGAACGCCGTGGGGGGTCGTGAATTCACCAGCACGGGCATTGCCGTCTGTAGCGATGACTTTATAGTCAAAGTGCTTGTTTATCTGGTTGGCTGAGGGATTTTCGTTATCGTTCATAGTTCCTGTAAAACCTCCCCCTATTGTACCTGTAAAACCTCTGTACTTGTCGGGGTCAAATTTGTAAGTGGCTTTGAATTTTTAATGCCTGAGGTAGCGTTCCTCAATAAATATAGAGCGTGCGTAGAAACAGTACTCTTAGAAAAAGGCATAAATGAAGTTGTGAAACCTCGATTTGAGGATTTGACATTTATTTCAGCCTGATGTATGGTAGTAAAAAGCAAGGTTCTACAAGCAAAAAAGATGGAGTGCTATTATGAACCAAGAACCGATTACCACGGTGAGAATATTATTGGTTATTCCCAGATATCGACTTTGATAAATTCCTAGTCTGGAATTTGAATAACAAAGTAATGTACGAAAGGATTTCAAAAATGAAAAACAAAGTGGGAATTAGGCGGATTGCAGCATTCGCTGTAGTAGCAATCGCGATAGTGGGTGGGGCATACTTTTTGAGCAACTGGTTTGAAAATACTAGAGCACAAGAAGTAGTAGAACCTCCGTTAATGGACTCAACTGTAGAATCTCAGAAAAACTTTGTGGAAACAGAAGTTACATCAGACCGCGAAGTAAAGTACCTTACACAAGAAGTTACTTCTGCCGGCCTAACGATGGCTATGCAGAGTATAGAGCGCTCAGGAGATATCGCAATCGTTGAAGTGCGCTGGCAACTTCAGGATTGGCGGGATTGGAAGATCAGCAAGGCTTCTCTTTTCGTTGATGATCAGGAATACAATTTTGCTGGCTCTAACCTGGTGGAGGGATTGTTCCAATATCGTGATGGAAGCGCGTGTTTCATCTCAATGAAGGATGAAACACAAGAGAAGGAATGTTTGCCATCCATGATTGGAGATACTCCTTATCGTGTTGACCACGTTTTTTTCAAGAATATCCCCCACGACTTTCTCCAAAAATCAATAGTAGTAAAAATTACTGAAGTGAACAGCATTCCAGACGAAAGCCAATTCTGTGAAGAACTTGATGTAGTTACTATTGAAGAACTTATGGAAAATGAATTCCCAGGCATCAAGTTAGAGTGTTTCGAGGACCCAGGAATGAATTGGTCCCGAATAGCCGAAAACACCCCCTACACAAACGACGAAAAAGCAATCGAAACCTACAACCAATTAGTGGCCGAAGCTTTTTCGGGCAGGGTTGCTGGAATTTGGGAATTTGACCTGTCAGATTAGGCTTGATAATTTGAGAAAGAGGTGGCTCTTAAGCCACCTCTTATGTAGGTAGTATTAGCAGAATCGCTCTTTACGGCCACGTGGTTGACTTGTAACATTTCACCCTCCCGGTTTATTAATTCAGCGGTTTTCTTAAAACCACTGAGCGGTTATAACTACGATAACCCAAACCGTAATACAGTTTTGTCGCACCGCTGATATTCTGACTGTCCACGCCCAGGGCAACTTCGGTCATTCCAAGGGCTTTCATCATCTTCATCGATCGGCAGATCAGGGCTTTAGCGATGCCCTTTCCACGCCAGGGTCGGCGCACTGAAATACTTTCGGTATATCCTCGCAGTCTTTCACGCTTTTCGTTTTCGGTCGAATTGATGAAATTCCATACCATTCCCGCTATATCATCACCAGACCAGGCAATCTGCCATAAATAAGGTTGAAAGTAATTTTTGTTTGCCTGCCATTCCTGGTAATTTTCTTCAGGAGGAATGGTTGCCCCCCAATGATCCTGGAAAGCTTCCACGTCTGCCTCCCAAACCTGGCGGTATTGAGAGGGAAATGCAGGTCGAACTTCTATCCCTTCAGGAAACGGGTAATCAGGTATCTCGATTAAATCACGTTTCATGTCTTCAAAGTATCGTGTGGGCGAATAACCGCGATTCTGAACGATGTCAAGGCGATGCTGGTCTGATTCTGAAAAAAAGACAGAATGCATCCCTGCCGCTTCCGGGTGGAGGATCTGATGATTGAGCAGCGCCTGGTCTTCCAACCAACCAACTAATGCTTCCTCAATGCCCTTGCGTTTCCAGTCGTGATGAACATGCATCAGCCAGCCATAAATCCAGCTATTGCTTGACTCTTCCCACATGCAGGTTGTCCGGCAATAGGCAACAGGTTGCTCTGCGTGAAAAGCGAAAACCATGTCCCGGACCGGAACGCTTTCTGACATGTGAGCATAATCCGTTGTGATGTCCTCCAGCGAGGTTATATGCGTGGTGGGATCATCAACGTTGGACATGATGATGTCGACCATTGCCTGGTAATCGCCTGGACCTTCAAAACGTTTGAAGTTGAATCCCGGCAATTGGGGCAGTAGAGCGAAAATGTTTATTTCTAATTGATTTTTCATTGTGACTCATATCTTATAAAGGTTTTTGGAACTCCAGCAAGGTCATGTAAGGTCGGTAACCTAAACTGGTGTATAAACGCATTGCTCCCGTAGGATTTTGCGTATCAGCGGTGAGTGCGACCTCGTCCATATTAAGCAATTTGAACATTGCCATGGAGCGGCAGATCAGAGCGCTGGCAATACCGCGACCGCGCCATTCCCGTCTCACGGAAATTGCCTCGGTGTATCCGCGCTGGCGTTTTTCCAATTCATTTTCTTCCAATGACAGGTAGTTCTGTACTGAACCCACCACCTCGTCCCCATCCCAAGCAACCTGCCAGAGTAAGGGTTGGAAGTTAGGACTGGCAAGGTAGCCCCGGTACCACTCTTCGGTTGGGTCTGCCGCGCCATATTCATCCATAAAGGCTAAATTGGACGCATCCCAAATTTTCCGGTAGTCTTTTGGCAGCGCCGGTCGCACAGTGATTTCATCGGGCAGGGGTCTTTCTGGCAGGTCAACCAGGTCACGGCTCATTGAATGGTAGTAACGCTTGATATCATATCCTGAACCAGTAAGGATACCGGAACGCACAAGGTCAGTTTCGCGTGAGAAAGCCAAGAAGAAACTCGCATCACCTTCGGGCAGGGTGGCAGCATAATGCCGACCGCGAGACTCACCCCAATCGATCAGAGCTTGTTCGATACCTTTTGATTGCCAGGCAGGGTCTACTCTGAATATTATGCCGTAAGCATATTCGCGGGTAGATATCTGGCGCTCCCAGTAAAACCGGCAAAAGGCAACAGTCTGACCGTTGACTTCAGCGAAAATCAGGTCGTCATGCGGGTCGCAATTGCTGAGGTTATTAAATTCTGCCTCCAGGCTTTTTAGCGTAGTCTCGCCCGAATATTCTCCAACAGCATGCAGGTTATCGTAGATTGCCAGCATTTTTGGGTAGTCGCTCTCGCCTTCGAAATGGCGGAAGACTAAACCATCGATTTGAGGGGCATTTTTGATTGGATAAATCTCTGTTCTTTTCATTTTTTACTCTTTCTAACTTATGTTTCAAAAAACCTGTTTTCGTGTCGTGGTTAACAAAAAAACCACGGGATTGGATTGCCCGTGGTTCTGGTGATTTGGATGTTTCCTGAAATCAGCGAACAGACGCAATCCGACCATTGCCAAAGAGACCCACAGAGGCGGCACTCTTCGTTACAAAGGTGATCAGGTCAGTTTTGCTATTCATGGTAGTTATTTTATGACAAACAATACCGATGTCAAGGAATTAAGCATATATTTGTCAAAGCTGAATGTAAAAAAATCAAAATTAGGTGAATATAAGAAACTGATCACTGAACAATCATCCCTGTAAGTGATATACTTTTACCTCGTGGATATTAATACTTACTCAACCTGGCTTGAAATTGACCTGAACGCCCTGAAGAATAACGTGGCGGAAGTGATAAAGATGACTGGGCGGGATGTGATGGCAGTAATCAAAGCTAACGGTTATGGTCATGGTATGCGCCCGATTGCCCAGGCTTGTGTGGCAGGTGGGGCGACCTGGTGCGGGGTTGCCCGCATCGAGGAAGCTCTGGCACTGCGCCGGGCAGGCATCTCGAATCGCATTCTGGTATTGGGATTTACACCTGCTTCTAAAATTCCTGAAGCTATCGAGAACAACATCACCGTCGCGATTTTTAACGCTGAATTAGCACAAACATACCTCGAGTATGTTCGAATTCATGGTGGAATTCTGCGGGCTCACGTCAAAGTTGAGACTGGAATGGGGCGGCTGGGTATGCCAGTAGAAGTTGTTGCCCCATTTTTACGGGCTCTCAAAAATTCGCCGATCGAGATAGAGGGAATATTCACTCATTTTGCCCGGGCAGATGAAGTCGATTCCGATTCTACCCCTGGACAAATTCGCCTTTTTAATGGTCTCTTGACGGATTTGTACCAGCAGGGGCTGAAACCAGAGGTCGTCCACGCTGCCAATTCTGCTGCAATTTTGAACTTTCCATCTTCTTACTACGATCTTACACGCCCAGGAGACTTGATCATGGGCATGTCGCCAATCGAAGGCAAACCGTTGCCTGCGCAGTTTAAGCCGGTGCTAACCTGGAAAGCCAGGCTGATTTCCTTGCGCAATTTTCCAGCCGGACAGGGGATCAGTTATGGCTCCAAATACATCACCAGTAAAGAAGAACGTATTGGTGTGATACCCATTGGGTACGGCGATGGTTTCAGACGGGTGGACGGACAGCAGGCTCTGGTCGGTGGCAGACGGGTCAACATTGTTGGGCGGGTTTGCATGGATCAATGTATGCTGCAGCTGGACGGTGTGCCAGAGGCAAAAATTGGTGACGAAGTTGTGTTGATTGGGGGACAAGGGTCAGAATTTATATCAATCGATGAGGTTGCCAGGCGTTGGGGTACGATCAATTATGAAGTGGTTTGCGGGTTGGCAGAACGCTTGCCCCGAATTTACATCGAATAAGGATAGATTTGATAAAAGCTGAATTTCATTGTCACTCCAATTATTCTCCTGATAGCTTGGTAAAGCTGGAGGAAATCATCCGAACCTGCCGAAGCAGAGATATTGGGAAAATCGCCATTACAGACCACGGCTGCATGGCTGGCGCTCTAAAAGCCCACCAAATGGCGCCTGATCTTGTAGTGGTTAGCGAAGAGATCCTGACCAATGAGGGTGAGATTTTAGCCTACTTCATGACCGAAGAAATTCCTGACCATTTACCACCACTGGATGTTGTAAAAAGGCTGAAAGACCAGGGTGCTTTTATTAGCATTGCCCATCCCTACGACCCTTATCGAGGTTCAAGTTGGAAACCTGGCACATTGGAAAAGTTGGTGCCTTTTCTAGACGGAATTGAGGCTTTCAATGCACGCTGTATTGACCAAAGCTTCAACGAGAAAGCTGGTGCTTTTGCAGATGAGCACGGACTGGCTTGGATGGTTGGATCAGATGCGCACACAGTTCCGGAGATTGGGCGGGCGGTGCTGCAATTACCCGATTTCAACTCGGCAGATGAATTGCGCCAGGTTGTAAAAACAGCTTCGTTTTCGGGGGAATTATCTAACAAGATCGTTCATCTTCAATCTACAGTAGCAAAAGTTATCAATCAGTTTCGCCGAAGATAAACTAGACCGAGGTACAACTTGATTTAACAAAAAAATCGGGATGAACGGTATGGTTCATCCCGATGAGTGTTTAAACTTTAATTACGCCAACAGAGAGCTGATCAGCCAAGCCGCCAACGCCAGGAATACGACTGCCATTCCGATCTTTACTGCAGCGGCGTGTTTCTTCAAGAAGGCAGCAAGGTCTTTTGAGGTTGTTCCAAAGTAAGCCAGGATGAAGACGACGATCAATGGAACAATAAACATCAGGTTATACAGCAACAGGAATAAGACCGCTTTGCCACGTAACTCGGGCAAGGTACTCATCGAAATGATCACCGGCAAGTAGATCTGCCCGGTGCAAGCTAATTCCAAAATTGATACCACCAACCCAACAACAAACGCACTGAGGTAGTAACTGTTGGACTTGCGACCTTCACGAACGGTAGCATTGATGCGCTTTCGCAGGGGTTCGGGCAGTTTCAGCGCCATATCGTCCAAGTCGCCATGACGAGTCTTGAAGTAATCCCGGATGGACAGGATCGCCAAAACAAGACAGAACAAAGCTGTCAGCCCATAAACAATCTTACTCAGGATGTTCATGTACTCTTTGATCAGATCCAGAACTTTGTAGAAACCGAAGCCAACCAATAAATACGCCAGGAAGACGCCGATTGTGAAGCTAGCGCCAGTGAGAAGGATTTGTTTGCCTTTGTGTCCGCTGAGAGCCAGGTAAGAAACGAAAAAGATGATTGTCGCGAAGGCGCAGGGATTGAGCCCATCCACCAAGCCAGCTAAAAGAACGGCAACCCAACCCAACTTTTGAAAGCGTTCCATCAGGGTTTGACTGCCCTTTTCGGGGTTGTATTCATTCCAGAATCGGGGAGAACCTGTTTCCAACAAGTCTTCAAGCACAGGTTCAATGGTTTGAGGTCGAATCTCCGCTTCGCCAATCCAAGCCTGATCACCGATAAAGATTGCAGGTGTGTGCAAATCATCGACCCTGTTAACTCGTTCTGCGAGCCAATTTGCCAATCCAGCCTCATCGTAGATGTTAAATTCTTCGATGATCATCTGCGGGTATTTGTCTAACAAATACGCCAGGTCGGTTTCTGAGCGGGCACATTCTTTACAACCAGTCTGATAAAAGTAAGCCACGTAAATGGGGTTGTCAGTTACACAATTCTCAGGGTTGTCGATTGAACAAGCTTCAATTGGCACTTCAAGGGGTTGAGGTGTGGATGTGATCAGCAGAGAATGATCCACCCCCTCAATTTCGGGCAGAGGGATAGGATCTCCCTCAATGCCTGCCTCAACCAGGCGACGCAGATTGGTGTTGTTCTGCTCTTCTCCGGTAAGGATCTGGTTGCCAATCACCACGACGGGAAGATCGCGATTGTCCGTGGGGCTCTGGAGCTGCTCTTCAACGGCCATGAGCGCTTCATAATTGGTACGCTCACCCAGCTCGAGCAGTTTGAAATCGACCAGCCCTGGATATTCGGCATTCATTGGATTTACGATCGTGTCAATAATTTTCAGACAATGACTGCAACTGTTCGAATAGAAAAAGAGTACCTGGACGCGAATATTGGTAAGATCTTGTGTGGGAGTAGCCGCGCCGGGTCCCACTCCCTGGGGTAGGTTTTGGGTAGCGCTGACCGGTTGGACAAAAAAGGTCAGCAGAAATATCGATAAGAGAACCAGATTTCTAATCTTCTTACTTGTACTGCTTCGTGGATTTAACATAAGCAAAGAAGGCATCCTTGATCTTTAGATTAACTGCCGGTAACGTAACGTGGATATTCTAACACGAGTTCAAAGCGTTTACATTGACGCTGAACCATCAAGCGATTTCTATGTCAAGTAGAGGGAAACGACTCTCGGAAAAGAGTTTTTTCAGGTAATCCTTTTGTTCAATTTCCAAACCTTTTAATACCATTCGGACGTGGAAATCACCATTTTTCGAAGTTGTGTTAACCGTACGAAGAATGTTGCCACCTGCTTCCGTAATTAACCCCGCAAAATAAGCCAACGCTCCGGGTTGATTGGAGCTGTTATTGCCGCGAATTTGGAGGGAAGTCCAGCGTAATGTTGTGTTCTTGATCCCCGTCAGGTCCATGGCATTTTCAACTTCGTTGACAAAAATGGACCCACCGCCGACCGCAGAGTACAGATCATCCAGGTTGGCACAGGCCAAGAGTCCAAGCATCGATTCAAGGCGATTCGATTCAAGGGAGGCAACGTCGTTGAGATCAAGGACACCTTGCTTCACCAGGATGGGGTGAATTATCTTGCGACCTTTTTCGCTGGCTTGCTTTAGATTGACTCTTGCCAAAACATTACGGAGGAGGCGTGCCGTGGTAGCGTTGCAGTGGTTCAACCAATCTGGTTCTGGATGCTTATGGGGTCCACTGCTTACGACTTCGAGCACATCTCCTGGATTCAGGTTGTCGTAAATGTGGCGTTCTTCGCCGTTCACCAGCACTTTATGGATTTTGTCGAGGTAAAAGTCCTGGATTGAGGCAACACCATCCAGTACGGTACTACCCTCTTCAAGGAACCGGGTACCACCAAAAGTCGTCAGGATTTGGACAGGTCGATACCTGCTGATGTCCTTGTTGTGGTTGATGGCATAGATGACCCCCCATGTATTCTCCCCTTCCATTTCCTCAGTGGCAATCGCGGTTTCAATAGCTCCGGTACCAGGCAGGTAGGCAGTCACTTGCAGTGCCTGGTAACCATTTTGAGGGGAAGCAATATAGTCGTCAAAACGGTCCTGGTCCAGGTTGCGATGAAAATACTTATTAACTCGCGCCAACAGACGGTAACAGTCGATCTCATCTTTACTTTTCACCAACATACGGAAACTGACGATGTCGTTCACAGCGGAAAAATCGTCCAGGGAGGTGCGATTGCTGCGAGCCATTCTTTGCAGTTTATCCCAAGCTTGCCAGTAGCCATTGACAGTAAAAATAACAGAACCGTCAATTCCTTCGGCATTCATGATATTGCCAAGTTCGCCCAGGTAGTAACGAATAAAGTTGATGTTCAGGCGTGGGTCAGCATCGATTTTTGCTTTGACCATCGGGAAGGAATCGGCTTCAGCATAAGGAAAGGCCATATCCTCGATCCAACGTCTCCAACGGTAGCAATTTAAAATCCCTGCCAGCTTGCCGTAGGCACGGATTGCTTCGTTAGCTTTCGCCCATTGTTTGGCAGGAGGTTGATATTGGAGGGTCATCAGGTTATGACTTTTATCTGCCAGTTTGATGACAAAGACGGCGGGGTCGCGGAACATGGCGATTTTTCGCAGAGTTTCCATCTCCCGGCTCGAGCCGTCCCGCGGGTTGCTTATCTTGGTCAATCCATCGATGATATGGGCAACTTCTGCGCCCAGTTTTCCCGGAAAAAGGGCTCTGATTTCATCTAAAGTTTCGCCCTGGTCTTCGACGGTGTCGTGGAGCAGGGCGGCAATTGTCCAGGATTCAATTTTGACCAGGTTGTCAACAAATGCAGCAACCCAGGCGCAATGAGTCTCAAAATAAGGCTCACCGGAAAGACGTGTCTGACCGGCATGGACTTGTTTTCCCCAATCATAGGCGTGTTGAATTGCTTCGGTGCGTGGAATAAACGGACCTACCTGAAATTCGTCCGTGATGGGAGGACGAATTTCTGAAATGTTCATAACTTGAACCATGACAGCCTCCTCTCCAAGCAAGTTTTAAGAATATCTTTTTATTATATCGTAAGCCAGGTTTACTTTGGTAGGAACCATACAAATTTTGTCGAACTAAGAGATTACTTATTCAGAAACAGGACCAAGGCAATGTGAACCAAAGCAGCGAAACCATAAGTAACCCAAAAATAATTCTTCCTGGTCTTATGGTGAAAAACCCTCATGCCCAACAGACCCCCAATGGCGCCTCCGAAAATTCCCAACGACAACAAAACTTTTTCCGGCACACGCCAGCCATCGTTTTTAGCTTGAAACTTGTCGTAGCCAAGCAATAAAAAGGTAATAAAACTGAGTGGGATGAAAAATAGTTCCATAATTTTCCTGTCTGGCCAGAAATTATAGCTTATGATTGTGGTTGGAGATTAAGAATGGAACAAGATCAGCGTCTGATTCCGCTCGAAGCGGTGGAAACCGAGATTTTGGTGGTCAATTCCCGCTTTTTAGCAAATTTGGCACCTGTAAACAGCGTTGAAGGGGCGCGAGCAATCATTGCTGAAGTTAAGAAACTTCATCCTACGGCGTCTCACCATGTCCCAGCCTTCGTGATCGGGCATGGTAAAAGTGTCATCACCCATTGCAGCGACGATGGTGAGCCTTCGGGCACGGCTGGCAGACCTGCATTGGCTGTCTTGCAGGGCAGCGGCTTGGGCAACGTTGTTGTGGTCGTCACGCGCTATTTTGGGGGCACAAAACTGGGTACCGGCGGTTTGGTGAAAGCCTATGGCGATGCTGTTCGGGAAGTGTTGAAAGGGGTCAAGTTTGCCACTCTGCTGCCGACGACGACTTTGATGTTCGTAACCCCTTATCGATTATTTGACCAAGTGACAAGGCTGATGGAAGCACACTTCGGGCAGATTTTGGGAACAGATTTCCTGGAAGAGATTACAGTGACCGTACGCTTCAAAGTTGAAGAGCTGGAAGCCTTCACCAATCAGCTAAGCAACCTCAGCGCGGGTCAAGTTGAACCGATTGTCATAGAGCAAAACTCAGAAACAGTTTTTCCGCTATAAGCCATGTTTGTACAGAGAACCATATGTCCGTTCTCAACCCGGTGGTGGATTTATTGTCCAACTTTTGGGGTGCAGTTCATCGAACCCGCCCGTACATCAGAACAATGGCTCTCTATCAATACAACTGCTGTTGCACCGTATAGAGCTTATAGTAAAGCCCTCTTTGTGCCAGCAGTTCCGTATGTGTACCTTCTTCGACGATTCCGGTACCTTCTAATGCAACAATTTTGTCTGAATTTCGGACGGTTGAGAGGCGATGGGCGATGATTATTGTCGTTCGCCCTTTTATCAAACGCTCCAGCGCTTGTTGGATCAGCAATTCTGTTTCCGTGTCTACTGACGAAGTGGCTTCATCCAGAATCAGGATCGGGCTGTTCTTGAGAACCGCACGGGCGATCGACAGACGCTGTTTTTGCCCGCCAGATAACTTTACTCCACGTTCCCCAATTAGCGTATCGTAACCGTTCGGCATGCGGTCAATAAATTCCGCCGCATTGGCAATTTCGGCTGCCCGAAGAATTTCCTCTTCGGTCGCGTCTGGTTTGCCGAAGAGGATATTCTCTCGAATTGTGCCGTGGAAGAGGAAAACATCTTGTAATACCATGCTGACTGATTCATGCAATTGGTCCAGATCGAACTCCCTGACATCCACACCATCGATGCTGATATTTCCACTGATCACATCATAAAAACGTGGGATCAAGCTGACTAACGTGGTTTTTCCAACACCGGTTGGTCCTACAAGGGCAACAGTGGTGCCAGCCTGGATATCGAGGTTGATAGTTGTCAGCACCTCCTCGCCTTCTGTGTAATGGAAACAAACATCCTCGAGACGAATATGACCCTGGATTGGTTCAATGAAGGTGTGAGGATTGGCAGGAGAGGTGATTTCAGGGCTGACTGTCAGGATATCAGCAATGCGTTCAAAACCAGCCAGTGATTCCTGAACAGCTTCCATCGAGTTGCCAAGGCTTCGGATTGGCGTGTAAAAACTGTCAAGATATAGGAAAAATGCGACCAAGTCAGCAATCGTCAGAGTACCGGCAATGGCCATGCGTGCGCCAAAAAAGATCACCAGCAGTTGACCAATTCCCGCGGCAAAGTCAAAGATAGGGTTGAAGATTGCCATCAACTTCAGCGCGCGCAAATTTTTGTGTAATACAAGCTGGATCTTACTGTCAACTCTATCTAATGCATCTTCTTCGCGGGCGAAAGCTTTCACCTCCCGGATTCCCGAAAGACTGTCATTGAGCACCGCATTCAGTTCGCCGATCGATTGCTGGCGGTTCTTGAAGGCTGGACGTACAATCTTGCTGTAACCAATCAGGGCAAAGATGATGATGGGAATGGGAATGAGCGTCAGGAGCGTCAGCCTGATGTTCATGGAAAGCAAAATTGCGGCAACACCAACGAGGGTGATGCCGTTCACAATGACGTCTGGCAATGCGTGGGCGATCATGCGCTCAAACAGGTCTGTGTCGTTGATGATTCTCGACATCAATTGCCCGGTTTGCTTATCCTCGTAGAACCGAAGAGAAAGCTTCTGGATATGTTCGTAAACCAGGCGGCGGGCATCTGAAACGACACCCCATCCAGCTTTGTGGGCGGCGTAGGAGCGAATAAACTGCATCCCCGCCCGGGCAATAAAAACAACCAGGGCAATGAGGGATATGCGGGTAATAAAATCAAGAGTATCTTTGTTGAGAGGCTCGGTGGTGAGCTCTTCAATCAACAAGCGGATGATCCAGGGTATCAAAAGCTGCGCGCCGACCAAAGCCAGCATGGTCAGCGTAGTAATTGCGATCAGTTTGCGATATTTTTTGGCAAGTTTGCCCAGTAATGTAAATGGTTTCAAAATTGTGTGCCCTCTCCATGGGATATTATGACGGTCGCGTTATTACCCCAACGAGGGATTGGCATGCTCCACGTGTTTCGAAAAACTTTATCTTCCATCCAAAAAAGACCTGTCCCTGCTGTGACCCAAGAATTGATGAAACCCCAGGGAGTGTGAAGTTCGCCGCTGTAATGTTCCGGATCGTAAGCGGCAAAGAGCATGGTGTGCCCACCCGCACCTTCTTCGCGATTGTAGTTTTTGGGTTGGTCACGGTAGTAGATTTTGGGTGATTGCTTGAACCACCAGTAAATGGTCACCAAACTGGCGATGTTTTCTGCTTCAGCTGTTGCGCGTAAAACCTCTGGACTGAGGTGCAGTAGTTTTGCTGAGAGAGGCAAACCGTGTTTTTTTGCGAGGTACCGCACAAGACGCACCTGCAATGGAGGTGTAATGGCGGATTTTGGTACGAGGCGATAGAAGCGCCCCTGCCACCAAATGCGATTAATTTCAGCAATGATTTCGGCTGGGTCAAGTTTGACTTCGGTAAGCAGTTCGGTTGCAGCTACGATCGCATGTACCGCGCAATCGTTACCAGTTTGAAGGGTTTGTAATTTGGCGAGCTTGATTTCCGGGAAGGCTTTCAGACTTGTCTTTTTCATTGTAGCAATTTTACTATCGAAATCGATGTCATTGCCAATAGTTGACGAAATAAGATTTATTAACGAGTTCTTTGCCCAACCCCGGTATTTTGGAAAAATAGTTGACTTTCTAAATTTCAAATGATAGGATAAAGGCACAATTGAAAACCTGAGGTAACCCGATACCCGGATGTAAGGGTGTAATGGCGGAAGCTGGTGCAAGACCAGCACTGTACCGCAACTGTAAGTCGCAAGACGAGTCAGGAAGCCAACCCCAGGATAACCCTAAGACCTTCTCGGATTAAGAGGGTGGGTGAGATACGCTCATATTCTCAACCCTTTCTAATCCAGAAGGGGTTGATTTTTTTGAAATCGAGGAGAATATGAAAAAAATCTTGACCCTTCTGGCTGTGCTGATTATTATCGCCCTGCCTGCTTGCCAAGTGCCAGCGACCGTTGTGGAACCGGAAGCAGTCCCTACTGTCCAAGCCCAAAATGCAACCCCCTTGTCGGACGAAGCCACTCTTGTCACAATCGATTATGCTAATAATTTTTCCCTGGAATACAAGGATGGCTACAAGCTTCTGACTGTCACATTGCCATGGTTGGGAGCAACAGAACCATTGGAATATGCATTGGTACCCAATGGTACGAAGCTGGACGAAGAATTTGGTAATGCCGTAGTTGTCCACACCCCCATCGACAGTATCATTTCACTTTCTTCTACCTATTTGCCATTCCTTGAGCAAATTGACGAGATGGAAAGTCTGGTTGCGGTGGACACGGCTGATTACATCTACAACGCCGATGTTCGAGGTTGGGTTGAGGGAGGAAGAATTGCTACAGTTGGCAGCGGTCCGACTGTTGATGTTGAAAAAGTGGTGGAGCTTGCTCCGGACCTCGTTATGACATCTGCTTCAGGCTCTGCTGAATGGGATACCCATCCCGTTCTTGAACAAGCTGGACTTCCTGTGGTGATCAATTCCGATTACCTGGAGCAAGACCCGCTGGGTCGGGCTGAATGGGGAAAGTTTATTGCCGCCTTTTATGACAAGGAAGCGGAAGCTGACCGGATTTTTGATGCTATGGCAGCACGCTATGAAGAAGCCAAAGCTTTAGTGGCGGGTCGAAACGAGAAAGCAACCGTTTTTGTCAACACTGCGTATGAAGGTACCTGGTATATGCCTGGTGGTGAGAGCTACGCCGCAATACTGTTGCGAGATGCAGGAGCTGACTACCTTTGGAGCGATCTGGAAGGCACTGGGGCGATGCCAATCGACTTTGAAGTCGTGGTAGATCGGGCAAAAGATGCTGACTTTTGGCTCAACGTCGGTTTTGCGAGTGATCTGGCGAGTCTGACTGCCATGGACCCGCGTTATGCGGATTTTAAAGCCTATCAGGAGGGAAACGTGTTTAACACCAATGCCCGCATCACGGATATGGGTGGTACAGATTATTTCGAGAGTGGAACCGCTAACCCGGATGCAGTTCTGAGAGACCTTGTCGCAATTTTCTACCCAGAACTGGCGGGCGAACACGAGCTTTTCTACTATCGCCAACTGCAGTAAGGGTTGCGTAAAAGCCAGGCTCAGATGAATTCACAAAGCATACACAAAACCGGAGTGAATCGTACAGGAGTTTTCGTCCTATTGGGCTTGTTGCTCCTGGTTGTGATTGCGTTGAATCTGACACTTGGCTCAGTTCGAATCCCACTTAGAGATATCCTTAAAGTCCTGTTTGGGCAAGAAGGCGTCAAAGACAGCTGGGTATTTATCATCCAGGACTACCGCCTGCCCAAAATTCTTACTGCGATTCTGGCTGGAATTGCGTTGAGTGCTTCAGGCTTACAAATGCAGACCATGTTCCGCAATCCTTTGGCAGACCCGTTCATCCTCGGTATCAACTCCGGCGCCAGCCTGGGTGTGGCGGTTGCAATTATGGGGGCAGGATTGGCAGGTGGGCTGTTTATACCCTCCTTGAACGCGGTGGGTGACCTGGGTTTGGTCGCTGCGGCATCTTTGGGTGCTGGTGCCGTTATGGGTTTGATTTTGCTGGTGGGCAGGCGAGTCAACAACCCAACCACACTCCTGATTCTTGGTCTCATGTTTGGACATGCCACCAGCGCATTGGTGAGCCTGCTGATCTACTTCAGCGCACCCGAGAAGGTTAAGGCCTATAGCATCTGGTCCTTTGGCGCATTTAATGGCGTCACCTGGGAGCAATTGCAGGTGCTTTTACCCGTGATTTTGGTTGCCCTGGGGATACTTGCTTTCCTTCCGAAAGGATTGAACGCACTCTTGCTGGGAGAAGACTATGCCAAGACCATGGGTTTGAATGTCTCGCAGCTACGCACGTTGGTTTTGATAAGTGCCTCGGTGCTATCAGGCGCAATAACCGCATTTTGTGGGCCGATCGGGTTTATCGGAGTAGCTGTGCCGCATATTGCCCGAAATTTATTCAAGACCTCCAACCATAAGCTGCTTATCCCGGCTGTGGTTCTAATCGGTGCCATCGTGGCAGTGGCAGCAGATTTGATCGCCCAAATGCCAGGCAGCCAGTTTGTATTGCCTATCAACGTGGTGACATCCTTGTTTGGGGCGCCGTTTGTGCTCTGGATCGTCCTGAAACGTAAAAGGGGTGCAACATCATTCAGCGTATGAAAAATCTCCTGCTTTCAACCCAAAACCTTGAGATTGGCTATATAAACGGCAAACCTGCACGTAAGGTGGTTGGCTCGGAGCTGAATCTCGAGCTCTTTCAGGGTGAGTTTGTCTGCCTGGTTGGTCCGAACGGTGCCGGTAAATCGACACTTTTGCGAACTCTGACCGGTCTGCAACCAGCGCTGGGGGGTGAGATCTCGCTTTGCGGTAAAAAACTGGCTCAATTTTCTCGCAAGGAATTAGCGAACGAGATCAGCGTGGTATTGACAAGCCCAATCGAAGTAGGCGCGATGACGGTCAACGAACTGGTCGCCATGGGGCGCTTCCCGTTCACCGGTCTTTTTGACCGAATAAGTGAGAACGATTGGAAAGTGGTGAAAAAATCTCTGGAGATGGTCGGAATGTTGGGTTTTGAGGAAAGTACGGTGCACAAACTCAGTGATGGCGAACGACAAAAAGTAATGATCGCCCGGGCACTGGCGCAGGAGCCTCGCATTTTAGTGTTGGATGAACCAACTGCCTATCTGGATTTGCCTGGTCGGGTCAGTGTGATGAACTTGCTGCATGAACTGGCAAAGGATCATGGCAAAACCGTGTTGACTTCGACACATGATCTGGATTTGGCAATGCGCAGTGCTGATCGACTGTGGTTGATGTCGCCTGGAGGGGAGATCATTAGTGGCGCCCCAGAAGACTTGGTCTTAAGCGGCGATTTTCAACGCGTTTTTGCCCGGGACCGAATTAGTTTTGACGTCATGAATGGACATTTCACGGTTTCTGACAACATTGAAGGGCAAATCTGCCTGCAAGGTGAAGGGCAGGAAAGGGTTTGGACCGAGAGAGCATTGCAGAGAGTGGGTTATTCGGTCAGAATGGATGATGAAGGTTGTTTTGGCTTGCGCGTAGTCGTTTCTCCGGTTGATAGTGGCTATATATGGGAAGTTCAGTCAGATGGTCAGATGAGATCATTTAAAAACCTCGAAAGCATGGTCAGTCACTTGCGAGGTTTGTCCTTATGAGCGACAGCAAGGTTGTCATTCTGAGCAGCAGTTGTGTTTTTTCATTCTGAGCGACAGCGAAGAATCTTAACCTTGGCAAACAAGGATCCTTCGCAAAAGAGGCTCAGGATGACAGCAGACCAACAAAGGCTCAGGATAACAAGAGACCAACAAATGCTGCTCAGGGAGACAAGATAAGTCGGAATGACCATTCGATCAAACTTTTAGAAATGGCTCAATCAACAACACCACCGTCACTACCATGATCAGTACTGTGACACCATAAGCAAGAATGTTACCAACTTTGCTATTTCGATACTTGCCCATCAGGACGGTGTCATTTGCTAATTTTAAGATAAGGATCAGCAACACAGGTAACAAGATCGCGTTCATAGCCTGGGAGAGAATCATAATCGGAAAGAGTTGAATCCCTGGTATCAGCACGATGAGCATACTGATCAGCATGATAAAGATGAACCCGCCATAAAACACGGGAGCGTCTTTGAAATTGCGGTTCAACCCACGTTCAAATCCAAAAGCTTCGCAGATCGCATAGGTGGTCGAAAGCGGCAATACTGAGACTGCCAGCAAGGATGCGCCAAGCAATCCAACTGCAAACAGCAACCCTGCCCAATTTCCAGCAAGGGGTTCCAATGCCAGGGCGGCATCTTTCGCATCCTCCACGACAATTCCAGCGGAAAACAGGGTAGCAGCAGTAACAATGATAATAAAGGCGGAAATGATGTTTCCCCAGGCTGCACCAAAGCTTACGTCGATCTTGGTGTTACCATATTCATTCATTTCCACACCTTTGTCAGCGATTGAAGCTTGCAGGTAAAAGATGCCCCAGGGGGTAATGGTGGTACCGATCACAGCCAGCATTGAGAGGATGTAATCGCTGTTAAACTGCAAAGCGGGTCGAATAATTGCCTGACCTACGACTGCCCAGTCCGGTTTAACATAAAATACGGCAAAAACGTAACTGAGCGAAGCAAAGGTTAGCAAAAGCAGCACTCTTTCAACGTTTTTGTACTTGGCTCGCAGCACTAAAAGGCTCATAATCAAGCACGCGAAAGGAACGCTGATGTATCTGCTTATTCCGAACAACTCTCCAGCGGCAGCAACACCCGCAAATTGGGCAACTGTAGTCCCCAGGTTGGCAACAAAAAGTGCCAGCATGGCGAAAGTGGTGATTTTTACCCCATATCGCTCCCGGATAAGATCTGCCGCGCCTTTGCCTGTGACCGCACCCATTCGGGCTGCCATTTCCTGGACAACCACTTCACCAATTGTAATGACCAGGATAAGCCATAGGAAACTGTAGCCGTACTTTGATCCGGCTACTGAATAAGTGGCGATTCCTGGTGCATCGTTATCCGCTGAGGCTGTGATCAGCCCTGGACCAAGAATCGTGAAAAAAACCAATATTTTTCTTAACCAGAAGGGCAACAGAACTTTCTTTTTCATATCATTTCCCTGCAAAGCGTGGTAATTTCTTTTTCCAGGCTGTCGGAAGAACCGTGTCGAGGGCATCATCAACTGTCACAATGCCCAACATCTCGTTGGTTTCTGGATCAATCACCGGTACTGCCATTAAGTTATATTTTGCTACCAGGTAGGCAGTTTCATCCTGTGATTCGTATGGAGATACTGTAACTGTGTGCTCATCAAACCAGTTGGAGAGGGGAGTGTCCAATTGGGAAGTGACCAGATCGCGAAGGGTTAAGACGCCTTTTAGGTGCTTATTTTCATCGAGGATGTATACATAAAACATGAATTCATCTTCGAGGGCCTCTTCGTTTGTCCGCAGGTGATTTAGAGCTTCACTAACAGTAAAATTTTCAGGGACCCATGCAAATTCAGTGGTCATAATTCCACCTGCAGAATCTTCGCGATAACGCAACAGCGTACGCATGTCCTCTTCGTCATCATCTTCCATCAGGTTAAGCAGTTCCTCACTTTTGTCTGTTTCCATGTCCGCGAGGATGTCCGCAGCTTCGTCAGGCTGCATCTCCTCCAAAATATCAGCAGCACGTTCAGGCTCCAAGTGGGAGAGGACCACTTGCTGTATCTCGGGAGAACTCTCTTCCAAGGTGTCAGCTAGTTGCTCATCAGTAAAACCTTCTAGAAAAGCTTTGCTGGTGTGATGATCCAGGTCGTCCAAAATTGCGGCAATATCTGCCGGCTCCATTTGCACCAGACGGTCGCGTGAGACCTTGAGACGCAAAGGATCGTCATGTTCGATCGAGGCTACGTCTTCCCAGGGAATCACGTTACTTTTAGGCTTTTTATTGAACAGTTTGGCAGTGCCCTTAACCAAGTTGTCCAGCCCCAGACGGCGGACAAGACCCAGACCACCCACATCCACACCTGTCAGGTAAAAACTGTGGTCTTTGCGCGCTAATTGCAAATCATTCACCCGCACAAGGCGCTTACCTTCGGTGTCAACAATTTGCTGATCAAGTACACGTTGTTTCAGGTAAAGTTCGTGCCCACCAGGATGATAGATCAGGGGCTCTTCATTGCGTCGATTGAGGGTAATTGATGGCCAAAGCGTGACAATACTACTGGCATCAATCAATACCGCACCTCTAGGGGTGTTTTTGACCAGGATCGCGATAATTGGCGGCATGGTTTGTTCGGTGTTGTTGACAAGGATGTCATCCAGTTGACCGATGACGCGACCAAACACGTCCCATACTTTTTGATTGAGAAGTTTGCTTAAATAAATCATCCGCACCTCGCCATATTCTATTAGAAGGCGATTCCAGGGGTCAGTTGTTTACACTCTGACCCTGGCTGCGGATGATCGTGCAATCAGAATCAGAGAATGGTTAGCTCAGCCTTACTGGGAGGCTGGGCTTGATCTTCGCCCGTGTAGGAATCACTTCCTGAGTTAGGTAAATTTTTCATTTCTCTTTTGTTCACCAAGAAGAAATTATAACCCAAGTGGGGAATTAAGGCAAAAACAAGCAATTTTTTTGCCGTTTGTCAGGAAATATTTCCATTATTAACATTTCGACGTGGCACAAAATGGACTTAGGAATTTTCACCGAAAAGAACATGTTCTCAGTGAGTGCAGATTGATAAACTAAACTCAATTGCTTTGGTGATTTGAATCGCTGTGTGAAATTAGAAAAATTCTTACGAAAAAATTTGATACAAAAGCGGGACTTGCTCTTTCAACGCTGAAGGTTCAGTACGCCAGCAAAAAACATCTCCGATCCCGCCATACTCAAAAGCAACGATCTCTGGTTCTCGCCAAGCAC
>JBCFBG010000129.1:0-1007 GCA_038562515.1 Anaerolineaceae bacterium | reverse complement strand
ACACCTGTAAAAACTCCTCGATCTCGCCCTACATGTTCTCAGTTTCAACTCAGCGAATTTCGCAGACAATGATTTAACGTTCTCAATCTCGCCCAACACTGGTACCGCCTTAAATCTGACGGTGTTTGTATCCATCGTATAATCTACCTCATGGCTAAAATTGTCAACGGACGGGAAAGGGTCTGGCAAATCCTTGATTTGGTCGGCAGCGGCGACGCTGGCGAAGTTCTGCGCGTTTTCTCTCAACCTGGAAACCTGCAAGGAGTGATGAAACGACCGGTACAAAACGTCTCCGGCGGTACCATCGTGCGCCAGGCAGGTCAGATCGAGACCGAAGGCAAAATACTGGCGGCACTTGAAGGAATCAATTTCACCAGAAACAGCCTGACTGTGCACACACCGCTTTTGCTCGACCGCAGCATCGAAGGTACATCAAACACCGTCAACCTCTTTATTGTGAGCGAGGAAGTCCAGGGAAAGTCAATTTCCACACTGCTGGCTGAACGGCTGAGCACAGGTCAAGCAATTCCGCAAAACGTGGTTCTAAAAGTGCTCTCCAGCCTACTGTTGCTCCTCGAGAAAGTCCATTCCAAAGGGGTGGTTTGGAATGATGTCAAGATGGATCATATTTTCTGGAACCCAGACACAAAAACCATGAGCTTTATCGACTGGGGCAACGGTTTCTTCTTCCAGCCACAGGCAGACCTTGAAAACAGTCCGATCTGGCAAGACTACACTCAAATGATCGAGGAAGGGCTCAACCTGCTCAACCAAACCTCGCCTCATCTCATCCACGATCTTGGCTGGCCTTTGCATTCTTCAGAAATTACACCCGAAGGCATTCCACAACTGCGTATGCGCGTTGAGTACCTCGAAAGCTATCTTACAATGCGAGCTATCGAGTACGAATTGCTCTTTGAACGTTTCACCAAATCAATGCCCGATTTGGATGCACTTAACCAAACCCTCGAGTTGAACCAAGAGCTTCAGCAATTTGGCATTAACAC
>JBCFBG010000128.1:0-1041 GCA_038562515.1 Anaerolineaceae bacterium | reverse complement strand
CTCCGGCATAGCTGCGTGCGATGGGCTGGTATCTTGTAGGGAGCAATGCGGTTACGATAGGAGAAGACTCCTTGTCAGACTGTCGTGATGGCTTGTTTTTTAAAACATATTTATGACGGACGATCTTCCTGACGTAGCATTTCCCGGGTTCATATTCCAACACTTCAGTGACCTCGGGTTCCAACTCGGTCCATGCATTCTTGTTGTCACTTATTTCTGCGGGGTAAAGGTGTTCCTCAACACGGGGAAGGTCTTCGGGTAAAGGTTTACGAACCGGTTTTCGTTTCACCCGCTCTTTCACCCGTCTCTCCCTGAAGGCTTCTATCTCTACCTTGGCTGCCTCTGCCAGCTCCTGTTCTTCAGGTAACAGATCCAGTCCTTCAAAGTCTATCCGGCGCTGCTGTGGGTCTGCCTGGATATAACGCTCGCTGGACTTGCCCCATATGCGGCGCTTGAGACTGGCAACCTGTTTCTCCAGGTCGACGATCCTGGTATCTTTCTCGGATATTGTTTTTTCGTAAGAGGATTTCAACGCATCCACATCCGTACGGTCTTCGAGCTTGCCCTTCAGAAGTTGAATCTCCTGATATTGGCGGTCGCATTTCTCCAGTAGCAGTTCGAGAAGCTCGTTTGGATTTTCCTTGTTTTCTTGCATCTTTTTCCTGTCAGATAACGGGAGTAAAGATACAAAAAAGAAGCGATACATGCAAGAAAAAAAGTGACTAAAAACGTCTGTCTATGCGCCTTTCCAACGTTTTTTATAGTGACATTTTTCCGCGTCGAGACCCTGTACCATCAGCATTAGTTTTTGCCAGGAAAAGGGATGGGTCTTGCCATTTTCATCAAGTGGGGGCAGTGCGAAATTGCCTTTCTCAAGTTTCATGTAGTAGATCACCAGTCCGCCGTGCTCCATGTGCAATGCTTTCAAACTTGTGCAGTGACGGTTCAGAAAAATGAATACGTCACCGCTGCGTACATCCTGTCCCATCCGGTCGGTGACCAGCCCGCTTAAAGTGTAGAAACCTTTCCGCATGTCCGTTG
>JBCFBG010000075.1:0-5858 GCA_038562515.1 Anaerolineaceae bacterium | reverse complement strand
CCGAAGGGGAGGGCTGTTTTATAAATGCCGGGTTGAAATTCACAACCTGGTCCAGGAAAAGAATTGCTTCGACGCCCAAAAAGGGGGCGCTAAATGATCGCAATAAGATCTTCTAACACAAAATTAACCTACCGCGTGTATCCTTTTCTTGACGAGGAAATTACCGCATGGTAACATTAAATTGCTGAATTTAGCACTCTCAAGACGAGAGTGCTAATTATAAAAAAAATGAATGAACTGACCGATCGACAAAAAATTATTCTTTCCCTGATCGTGCACGAGCATACGCGCACGGCTCAGCCGGTTGCGTCCAAAACCCTGATCACCAGCTACAATCTGAAAATTAGTTCAGCTACCATCCGGAATGAGATGAATTCGCTGACTGATTTGGGATTTTTGCGCCAACCTCACACCTCTGCCGGGCGTGTCCCGACCGAGGATGGTTACCGATTTTTTGTTAGCAATATGGTTCAGCACACTGCGCTTCCCCCTGCTACGCGCAATACAATCGCCCACCAATTCTACCAATCGCGTAAAGGGCTTGAATATTGGCTTCCCCTGGCAGCCTCGGTGCTTGCCAATCAATCGCAGGCGGTTTCGATTGTTACCGCCCCACATAGCGAAAAAGTGATTTTCAAACACCTCGAACTGATTGCGACCCGGGCATCCCAGGTTTTGATGGTCATGGTTTTGGTAGGTGGTGAAATTCAGCAGCAGATTCTCGCTCTGGATACAATCCGCAGCCAGGAACAGCTCTCACAAATTGCTGCTCAAATAAATCATTACTGCGAAAATGCCAGCCTGGAGCAAATCAAAAAACTGCCCTCTTCACCGGATCCTTTGGTTAACCAGGTGATTGCAGCTTTGGTGGATCAGCTCAACATCGCCAGCAAGTTGGTTACAGGAGAGCTCTACCTGGATGGACTCACCAACGTTCTGGCAGAGCCGGAATTTGCTGACTATAGCCCTATCAATTCTCCGCTGCGGCTGTTGGAAGAACGCCCGATGCTCGATGACCTGATCTCTCGGACAGTGTTGACAGAAGAGATCGGCGGCGTACAAGTTTTGATTGGCGGTGAGAACACCTGGCAGGAATTGCAGAACTGTTCCGTAATTCTGACTCGATATGGCATTCCCGACCAACTGTCCGGTGCCCTCGGCATCCTTGGACCCATGCGTATGCCCTATAGTCAGACCATCAGCACGCTCCGCTATGTTGCCGAGTTGATGTCCGGGCTGGTTTCTGACAACTTAATTAATTAACAAACAATAAACTTATTGAGGAATTTATGACTGAAGAAGAAAAAAAACAAACCAACGATAACCAGGAAAACGAAGACATTCTGCAAGAAGAAAATGGTGTTCAGAATGAAATTGACGCCGCTATTGCCAAAGCTGAAGAGTACCTGGACTGCCTCCAGCGGGAACGAGCCAGTTTTGCAAACTACAAACGCCGCATCGACCAGGAAAATAGTATGCTGGCAGTCCGCTTACTTGGAGACCACGTAAAAATTTTTCTGCCAGTAATGGACGACCTGGAACGAGCGCTCAATCACGC
Organism: Anaerolineaceae bacterium; assembly: GCA_038562515.1. GTDB lineage: Bacteria > Chloroflexota > Anaerolineae > Anaerolineales > Anaerolineaceae > Mesolinea. Next base: position 4,300 of record JBCFBG010000075.1, on the reverse strand, counting down.
GCCTTCTGATCCAGATTGTGCTAATTGGATCTCAGGGATTGAGTTGATCCGCAAGAAATTGTTGAAGACGCTGGAAGCACAGAACGTAACTGCGATCGAACTCAAACCTGGTGATATGTTTGACCCCCTCAACCAGGAAGCCATCACGCATGAAGAAAACGACCAGTTTTCTGACGGACAGATTATCGAAGTTGTTCAGACTGGTTATCAAATACAAGATCGAATTATCAGACCTGCACTCGTTCGGGTAGCAAAATAGGAGAAGCAATGTCAAAGATCATCGGTATCGACTTAGGTACAACCAACTCAGCTGCCGCAGTAATGATGGGCGGCGAACCAGTAGTCATTCCTTCAGCAGAAGGCGAACGCCTTGTCCCTTCTGTCGTAGCAGTGAATAAAAATGGGGAACGACTGGTGGGGCGCGTTGCCCGCAACCAGGCAATCATCAACCCTGAGAATACCATTTTCTCCATCAAACGTTTTATGGGTCGCAAAACTGATGACCCCGAAATGCAAAGAGCGATGAGCCTGGTGCCTTATAAGATCAACAGCGCTTCCAACGGAGACGTCCGCGTCTCGATGGACAACAAAGATTACACCGCGCCAGAGGTTTCTGCAATGATTTTGGGAAAGCTCAAGCGCGATGCTGAAGCTTACCTCGGCGAACAAGTTTACCAGGCTGTCATCACCGTGCCTGCCTATTTCAACGACGCCCAACGCAACGCCACCAAAGACGCTGGCAAAATTGCCGGGCTGGAAGTGCTGCGTATCATCAACGAACCGACCGCTTCTTCCCTGGCTTACGGACTGGACAAAAAAGAACGAAACGAAATTATTGCTGTTTATGACCTCGGTGGAGGTACTTTTGATATCTCCGTCCTTGAAGTAGGTGAAGGCGTGTTCCAGGTAAAATCTACCTCCGGCGACACCTTCCTGGGTGGCGATGACTTTGACCAACGCATCATCGATTGGTTGGCAGATGAATTTAAGAAGGAAAACGGTATCAACCTTCGCGAAGACCGTCAGGCACTGCAACGCCTCAAAGAAGCCGCGGAAAAGGCAAAAATTGAGCTCTCCAGCACCATGCAATCGGAGGTCAACCTGCCCTACATTACAGCCGATGCTTCCGGACCCAAACATCTTGTCGTCACATTGACTCGCTCCAAGTTGGAGCAACTGACCGGTGACCTGATCCAAAAATCGCTCAAACCAGTTCAACAGGCGTTAACAGATGCCAACGTGAAACCCGGGGACATTGACGAAGTAGTGATGGTAGGCGGGATGACCCGTATGCCTGCTGTGCAGGATGCCGTTCGACAGTTCTTCAATAAAGAACCACATAAGGGTGTCAACCCCGACGAGGTAGTAGCCATCGGTGCCGCCATCCAGGCAGGCGTTTTGGGTGGCGAGGTGAAGGATGTTCTTCTTCTCGATGTAACCCCATTAAGCCTTTCGATTGAAACCCTCGGCGGCGTTTCCACTCCGTTGATCAAACGTAACACCACCATCCCAACCCGAGACAGCCAGGTATTCAGCACTGCTTCTGACAGCCAAACCTCGGTCGAAATCCACGTTCTGCAAGGCGAACGTACCATGGCAGCCGACAATAAATCGCTCGGAAAGTTCACGCTGGACGGTATACCCCCAGCCCCCCGCGGTATTCCTCAAATTGAGGTAATTTTTGACATCAACGCGAATGGCATCCTGGAAGTGACCGCAAAAGATAAGGCTACCAACCGTCAGCAAAACATCACGATTACCGGTTCCTCCGGGTTAAGCGAAGAAGAAGTCGAGCAAATGCGCCGTGATGCTGAAAACCACGCCGAAGAAGACCAAAAGCACCGTGATCTGATCGAAGCCCGCAACACCGCCGACAATGCTGTTTACACGGCAGAAAAGACGGTCAGTGACTTGGGTGAAAAAGTGTCCGCCGAGGCAAAAGGTAAAGTCGATGACGCCATTGCCAGCGTTCGCTCCGTTAGAGATCAAAACGACGCCAGTGTAATTCACAACGCGGTTGAAGAATTGATGAAAGTTTTACAGGAAATTGGTCAGGCTGCGTACGCACAGGAAGCCCAACAAGCTGAAGATCCGAACCCTTCCGATGCAGACGACACGATTCACACAGAAGACCCTGACGTAGTGGATGGGGAATACACGCAAGCGGATTAATTTTTGTAAATCCGGTAAAATTAGAACACCTGGTGTTTGTGTAAGTGCACACCAGGTGTTTGTGTGAAATTAACGAAGAGAAGTATTATGGCAGATAAAAGAGATTATTACGAGGTACTGGGAATATCCAGGAGTGCCAGCCAGGATGACATTAAAAAAGCCTTCCGCGATCTTGCGCGCCAATATCACCCTGATGTCAACAAAGCAGCCGATGCTGAAGAAAGATTTAAGGAAATCAACGAAGCATATGGCGTTCTCAGCGATACTGAAAAGCGTGCTGCTTACGATCGTTTCGGTTTTTCAGGTGTCAATACCCAGGGAATGCCTGACTATTCCAACATGGATCTTTCTGACTTATTCGAGACATTGTTTGGCTTTGGGGGGATGAGTGGTTTTGGGAGCATGGGTGGTTCGCGCCGCCGGCAAAACGCCCCCAGGCGTGGTGCCGACATCACCGGAAATGTAAAACTGACCTTTGAGGAAGCGGTTTTTGGCGTCGAAAAAGAGGTGGAGGTCACGCGCAACGAGCGTTGCTCTGTTTGCGATGGCAGCGGCGCCGAACCAGGCACACAGCCTGTCACCTGTCAGACCTGTAAAGGTCAGGGAGAGGTGCGCCAGGTCCAACAAACCTTTTTGGGGTCTATGGTCCAGGTTGTAACCTGCCCGACTTGTGGCGGTCGCGGAAAGATGGTTGAAAGCCCTTGCCATAACTGCCGTGGAAGTGGTCTGGAACGAAAGACCCGTAAGATGAAAGTGAACATTCCTGCTGGTGTGGATAATGGCAACCAAATCCGCATGGTCGGAGAAGGTCAACCTGGTGCCAATGGCGGTCCGAACGGCAACTATTATCTTGAACTGGAAGTTGCTCCCCATAAGTTCTTCCGCCGAAAGGATAGCGATATTCTGCTCGATCTCGATATTAATATGGCGCAAGCCGCGCTCGGAGACGAAATTACCGTACCAACCGTTGACGGGGATGTGAAATTACGAATTCCGCCTGGCACTCAACCAGGACGTGTCTTTCGCATGAAAGACAAAGGCGCACCCATCCTGAATCGCAGTGATCGTGGTAGCCAATTGGTGACCGTGAATGTTCAAATTCCGACCAATCTGACCAAGCAGCAAGAGGAGATTCTTACTACACTGGGAAAAACAATGGGCACGGATATCAAGATCCAGGAACGAAGTTTCTTCGATAAATTAAAGGATGCTTTTAGTGGCTGAACCGAAAAACTGGCTTGAGGCTTCACTTATTTGTTCCGGCGAACTAGCTGAAGCTGTCGCCGAAGTATTTTCACGTTACGCGCCGGATGGCGTATTAATTAACAGTCTGACGGCCTTTGATCAGCAGGATTATGAAGAAAAACCCACTGGTGATACCCAGGTAGTAGCCTATCTGCCCATGGATGACCAGGCTCAGCAGACCCGACAGCAGCTGGAAGAAGCCATCTGGCACCTGGGGCAGATTGCGCCTCTGGGTCAACTGGAATACCAGATTATCGCAGATCAAAACTGGATGGATTCCTGGAAAGAGCGCTATCAGCCGTTGGAATTGGGCGAAAACCTGATTGTGTTGCCTGCCTGGGTCGATCCGGCAATTGCAGGAAGTAAATTACCCATCATCATCTCGCCAGATATGGCTTTTGGCACCGGCACACACCCCTCCACCCAACTTTGCCTGATTGCTTTAGAAAAACACGGATGCCTGGGCAAAGATGTGCTCGATATCGGCTGTGGCAGCGGCATTCTCTCCATCGCCGCCGTCCGTTTGGGTGCCGAACGCGTGTTAGGTGTCGATTATGACCCCATCGCGATTCCCTCCTGTGAGCGTAATGCCGCCATGAACGGTATGGAAGGCAGAATCCTCTTCGAAGTCGGCACGTACTCTGATATTCTTTCTCGCACCGATGAGTTGAAGCAAGCGCCAGTTGTTTTAGCCAACATTCTTGCTCACATCCTGGTCACCATGCTTGATACTGGTCTGGCTGAGACGGTTTCACCTGGCGGTATCTTGATTTTGGGTGGCATCCTTGACACTCAGGCTGAAAGTGTTATCGAGGCAGCTAACAGTGTCGGCTTGAGCCTGATCGACACCTTGACTGAGCAGGATTGGGTGGTATTGGTTTTC
>JBCFBG010000127.1:0-1083 GCA_038562515.1 Anaerolineaceae bacterium | reverse complement strand
GATGCTGAATTTGAGGCAAGCGGCAGTGTCATTACTCCCCAAAGGCGACTGTTAGCGCCTCTTGAAAGAGGAAGGCATTCTTTCTCGTGGGAAGTAGTTCCTTTTGCAACTTCCAGCATCGAAGGAACCTTGCAACTGGCAATGGGTAATAGCGAGTTGAGCGGTGCCTATGCAATTTCGCCGCAGGCAACTTTTGACATTCCATTCCAAATCAGGCAATCGAATGGGCTCAGCCCAATCAGTTCATTCATGGTTGGATTGATAATGATTGGAGTAGCACTTATCTGCCTGTTCATCTTCTATTTCCTGACTAAAAAAACATTCGGAGCCAGAGGTTAATGTATGCGTAGACCACGACTCAAAGTCCTTTCCAATTTACTATCCAAAACTCCTGTGATCACCAAAGGTGAAATCCCGGAAGTGAAAATTCGTGCTGTCAGCAGCGATTCTCGCCAGGTACAGCTTGGAGATGCCTTTGTTGCCATTAAAGGGGAGAATTTTGACGGGTTCGATTACATTCCCTCTGCCATCGAACATGGAGCCGCGTTGATTATAGGGAACCACCCTGCTCCAAAAGATTTGGCAGTGCCATACCTAGAGATAGATGACGACCCTCGCAAGGCGCTGGCGTGGCTGGCGGCAGCCACCTACAACTTCCCTGCCCGTAAACTACGGATGACCGGCGTAACGGGGACGGACGGCAAAACCAGCACATCCAGCATGATCCACCACATTCTGACCCAAAGCGGAGTCAAAGCCGGTATGATTTCAACCGTAAATGCGCTTATCGGCGACCAGGAGATCGACACTGGCTTCCATGTCACCACACCAGATTCGCCCGCCATCCAGGCTTACCTGGCAGAAATGGTGCACGGCGGTATGACCCATTGCGTGTTGGAAAGCACCTCGCACGGTCTGGCACAAGGACGCGCGGTTGCCAGCGAATTTGACGTGGCAGTGGTAACTAACATCACCCATGAACACCTTGACTACCACGGCGATTGGCAGCATTACCTCGAAGCCAAAGGGTTGTTATTTGAAAGTTTGTGGAGCACTTCACCAAAGAAAATAGGTAACCCGCGC
>JBCFBG010000126.1:0-1094 GCA_038562515.1 Anaerolineaceae bacterium | reverse complement strand
GCAGACCGCGGAGATGCCATTCGAAAAGCGGTTGACCTGGCTGAACCCGGCGATTTGGTGATCACCCTCGGCAAGGGGCATGAGCAGTCAATGTGCTTTATCACCACGGAATACGATTGGGACGATCGCACTGCTTTGCGGGCTGCTTTGGCAGAACACCTCGGTGTCGCTGGTCCGAAGATGCCCTGGCTGCCGACAAGTATAGCTGAATGCTGATAGGGAAAGACTAGACGAACCAAAGAATAAATTTTAATCAGTTCTATGAGCTTTGAGCTCTCAGCATCTTTTCTACTTATTTTTCTTGCGTTGAATTTGCTGGTACATCTCCCCCAATGTCCCGCCGTTGATGCCCCCAAAAATCGCCATGAAACCGACCAGGGCAGCCAATAAGCCAGATTTCCAGGTCATGAGGACGATCACGACCAAGCCAGCCATACCGCCGTAGATGCCATAGGTTGGACCGCGCCGGTCTTTTGCCACCAAAGTAATCAGGAAGCCGATTGTCAGCGCGCCCAGGAAGATGCCCAGCATCAGGGTGGTATCGACGCCTTGCATCAATTCTCCGTAGCGCAGCATCATGGTATCCATCAGGCTGAAGAAGAGCAGCGCCCAGGCGATATTCAGAACCATCGCGAGAATCAGATACGCATATTTGGTACCACGGGGGTCAAGCATTCGGCTCAATTTCATGGGATAAATTGTACCGTAGAAGCCTTTTGTTATGAGATCCTGTTGTTATCAAATTCGAAAAAGGTAAGCATTTATTCTCTCGCGCAAACTTCCACTGTATCTTTGAGCGCAGGTTCGAAATTGCCATGTTGATAGCCCAACAAGCCACTTGAATATTCTGTGTCCAAATACGTGAGGCGCGTCTGCAAATCGATGAAACTCACCGGGTTAAGACCGCTTTCTTTGCCCTTGCTTTTCAAGTTACCTTCCAGAAATCTGGCACCGACTCTGACCAGCCAATTTGGCAAGGTAAACACACGTTTGTGGTTGCCTAAGTATCCTTGAATACGATCAATAAATTCCATCCAGGACAGGTTATTGGAGACAATTGGGTACTCCATTCCAGCTTCCCCGCGTTCAAGCGC
>JBCFBG010000074.1:0-5953 GCA_038562515.1 Anaerolineaceae bacterium | reverse complement strand
CTACAGCCCGCGTTCGCCTCGTTGATATGGTACGCCGAGGGCGGCGGGAGAGCCGATACGCTTTTTGCGCGCTGCCGAACTGCCCCAGATGAGGGCGATGATGGTGAGGATATAAGGTGCCATCTGGAGGAAGAAGACCAGGTTGGTATTGAAGAAGAAGGGGTTTGCCAGACCGAACAACAAGCGTGGTCCCTGCAGGTCGAGCGTGAAGCGCCGTAAGACGCCAAACAGGTAGCCACCCAAGGCAACACGCCAAGGATTCCAATGGGCGAAGATGACGAGTGCGACGGCAATCCAGCCCTGCCCATTGACGGTGAGGTTGGAGTACCAGCCTGGGGCAATGGCGACGCTGATGGCAGCGCCAGCCAGCCCGGCAAAGCATCCACCGATGAAGGTGTAGATGTAACGGGTGCGGTAGATATTGACGCCCAAGGTGTCAGCGGCAGCGGGGTTTTCGCCCACAGCGCGCAGATGGAGACCCGGGCGTGTTTTGTTGATGTAGTACCAGGTGAGCGGTACGAGCAGATAGCCAAGATAGACCAGCAGGTTGTGGTCGGAAAAGGCAATCGGACCCAGGTAGGGGATCTGGGAGAGTAAAGGGATGCTGGCGCGGGGGATGATAGGGGCAGTCATGCCGGTGAGACCATCGCCCAGAACCAATGCCAGACCGGTTCCCAAAAAGGTCAGCGAAAGTCCACTGACGGTTTGGTCGGCTTGAAAATGGATGGTGACGACAGCGTGGGCGAGGCTGAGAAGCCCACCGGCGGCTATGGCAGCCAGCAGACCAAGCCAGACATTACCAGTTTGATAGGCGATTTTGAAACCAGCCATTGCGCCTACGAGCATCATGCCTTCGACGCCCAGATTTTGGATGCCCGAACGTTCGGTAAGAGTCTCGCCGATGGCGGCGATGAGCAAAACAGTGCCGGTGGAAATACCGGAGCGGAAAATTTCGATCCAGTTCATTGGGCGGTCTCCTGTGCAGGGCGAACCCATTTGATTTCGTATTTGAGGAGGACATCGCTGCTGATGATCAGGAAAAGGGTGATGCCCTGGATTAGGAAAGAGATGCCCGAAGGCTGGATTTCGCGGCTGGCGACCAGCAGCGCGCCGAAAAGAATAGAGACCAGGATAACGGCGAAGGGGTTAAGCTTGGCAAGCCAGGCAACGATAACACCCGAGAAACCGTAGGAGGTGGAGATGCGCTCCTGCAGGCGGTGGACAACGCCAGAGACCTCAGTCATGCCGGCAAGACCTGCCAGTGCTCCTGAAATCATGAACACCAGGATGGTGTTGCGTGTAATGTCGATACCGGCATAGCGTGCGGCGCGTGGATTATCGCCGATGAGGGTGATTTTATAGCCCCATTTGCTGCGATAGATAATCAGGTAGACGATGACGGCGGCGATGAGCCCAAACAGGATGCCAGCGTGAGCGGTCATTCCCGAAAAGGCAGGGAATTTGGCAGCTAAATCTGCCAGGCGTGGGAGCCATGCGTTTTTGGGGAAGGTTTTGGTCATCTGGAAACCAGCTTCGCTCCAATTGCCAAAGATCCAATAGTTGCTCCAAAGCACGGCGATATAGTTGAGCATCAGGGTGATGATGATTTCGTTAATGTTGAGTTTGGCTTTGAGGATGCCGGGGATAAAGGCGTAAAGCGCTCCTCCCAGCATACCCAACGCTGCCATGAGTGAGATGATTGCCCAACGGGGGGTGGTGTCAAGGTTGACGAGCGGCACCATGATCACGGAGCTTGCCAAAAATGCACCAACAAAAAATTGCCCTTCCGCGCCAATATTCCAAAGGCGCATGCGGAAAGCCAGGCTACAGCCAAGACCGATGAGCAATAGCGGGGTGGCTTTGACGATAACATCCGAAAAAGCGCCCCAGGAGCCGAAAGAGGCTTTGAAGAAGTAAGAATAGACCTTGAGCGGGTTGGCACCGGTTGCCGCGAGGACGATGCCCGAAATGATGAAAGCCATTAAGACCGCGGCGACAGAGGTTGCGGCTGGAAGCCACTTGGGGTAGTCTTCAGCACGTTTTAGAAAAACGGGATAGGGAATTTTCACTCTTCATCTCCCTGGCTATATTTTTGGCCCAAAACTTTCCGTAAAACGCGTTCTTTTTCGGTCAGGTTAAGCTCAGGGTCTTCATTTGGGTTGGAAACTTCTTCCGGCTCCGTGATTGAAATTTCTTCGACGGTCGTTTCTGCATCGAGAGCTGGCTCTTCGGTATTATCAGTTTGCTCTGCCGGAGCATTTTCTTCGTATTGACGAAGATTTTCCAGAACCTGATCAAAGCTGGATGGTGTGCCCTGAGGCATAGGCTCTTCAGACTCATCTTTTACTTTCAAGTCCTGCGGTAGCGTGCCGGTCATCATCAGCCCGATTTGTGTGATATCAAAATCACCACTGCAGATGGTACCAACAATTCGCCCTTCATACATGACAGCGATGCGGTCAGAGAGCGAAAGGAGCTCATCCAAATCTTCAGAGACCAGTAAAATTGCGGTGCCCTGGGAGCGTTGGTTGAGCAAAAGTTGCTGGACGCTTTCGATGGCTCCCACATCCAGCCCACGGGTAGGCTGCATAGCAACAACCATGTGAGGGGTGCTGGAAAGCTCGCGCGCGAGGATCAACTTTTGCAGGTTGCCACCGGAGAGCTTACGCGCCTGTGTTTGCACACTGGGCGCCTGGATGTCGTATTCAGTTTTTAAGCCACCTGCAAGCGTGTCGGCTGCGACATAATTGAGCTGCCATTTTTGACTGACAGGCTGCTGGTCATAGCGCTTCATGATGATGTTGCTGGTGAGCGAAAGGTTGGGGGCAGTGCCGACACCAATACGATCTTCCGGGATGTGAGCAAGACCATGACTGATGGAGAAAGAAGGCGGTTTGTTGGCAATGTTTTTGCCTTCCAACCAAATATTCCCTTTGCAGACACGCAGACCGGTGATAACTTCCACGAGTTCGCTTTGACCGTTGCCGGCGACTCCGGCGATGCCGAGGATTTCGCCTTCGTGCAGAGCGAGGTCCACATTGCGTAATGCGGGCAGGTCCTTGTTGTTCACGGCGGAGACGTCTTCGAGGCGCAAGACTTCACGTCCGGCTTCTTGTTCACATTTATGCAGATTAAAAATCACTTCGCGACCGACCATGAGCGAGGCAAGGCTCTCACGGGTGAAATCCTGAAGGTCAACGCGCTCAGCGGTGGCGCGACCACGCCGCAACACAGTTAGTTTGTCGGCGACTTGTTTGACCTCGGTCAGTTTGTGGCTGATGAAGGCAATCGATTTGCCTTGCGCAGCCATGCCCTTGAGCGTTTCGATGAGCTCATCGGCTTCCTGGGGAGCCAGGACGGCGGTGGGCTCGTCCATGATCAGGATATTGGCACCCCGGTAGAGGATTTTGAGGATCTCGACGCGCTGTTGCTCACCGACAGAAAGCTGCCAGATCTTGGCGGTTGGGTCAATGTGGATACCAAATTGCTCCGCAAGATCGCTGATTTCCTGATCAAATTTTTTGAGGTTCAGGGCAAAGCGGGGGGTGTCGAGACCGATGAGGATGTTTTCGGTCACGGTTTGATTTTCGACCAACATGAAATGCTGATGGACCATGCCAATGCCGTTGGCAATGGCATCCCTGGGGGAATTGAAACTGACTTTTTTACCATGGATGCGGATTTCGCCGGATTGGGGTTTGTAGAGACCGGTGAGCACATTCATGAGGGTACTTTTTCCAGCTCCGTTTTCACCCAGGAGGGCATGGATTTCACCAGGATAAACAGTGAAATTGACATGATCGTTCGCTAAAACGCCGGGAAATTGCAGGACGATGTCCTTCATCTCCACGGCGGGAATTGCATTTGGGGTTTCTGTAAAAGTCATGAGTCCGTCTTTTATAGAGAGATGGCTCGATGAGAGCCATCTCTCAGATAGTTTTAGCTCAGGCTAAGGGAGTTCAGCGGTAACGTTCTGGTTCCACCAGTACATACCCACACCATCAGCACAAGGGGCATCCGGACCGGCAAAGCAGTCCAGATCAACCTGGCGGAGGCTCTCGCCTTCGGCGAGGACGACATTGCCCTGGTTGTCGGTGATTGGACCGGTGAAGACGCTGAAGCGGGTCATTTCACCGGAGATAAACTTTGCGAGTTCTGCATGGATCAGGTCAAGATCTTCTGCAGGCAGGTCTTTGACACCGGGCATATACTCCTGGCCTTCCATGAAGCCGAGCAGACCCATACCGCCTTCGGCGGTATCAAAGTAGACTGCTTCTCCCGCGAAGGTACCGTTCATAGATTTCTCGATTTCACGTTTGTACATTGGACCCCAATCCCAGTACATGCTGGTGAGGCAGGCATCGAGCGTGCAGTTGCCAATATAGTCATAGGTGATGCCCCATTTGCCTTCAGGAGCGGCAATGGCGGGGGCGGGGGTGTCGGCACCGGTCATAACAACCTGGGCACCAGCGTCGAAGAGGGATTTAGCGCCTTCTTGTTCAATAGTCGGATCGTGCCAGGTGTTGATGAAGCGGACATCGATGGTACATTCGGGACAGGTTTTCTGCACACCAAGCGCGAAAGCATTGCCAAGTCGCAATTCTTCAGGGATGGGGAAGGTGGCCATGTAGCCCAGTTTGTTGTTGCCATCAACTTTAGTGCGGGAACCAGCCAGCATGCCGGCAAGGTATTTGATATTTTCCATGGCGCCCATCAGGTTGCCAAAGTTGGTACCATTGAATTTGTAGCCGGAAACATGGACAAAGTCTTTGTCCGGGAATTCGCCGGCAACGGTTTCGGTGGCATCCATGAAGCCGAAGGAGGTTGTGATTACCATGTCAAAGCCTTTTCGGGCTAAAGAGCGGGTAACTTGCTCGGAATCGACACCTTCTGCGACGTTCTCGACGTAGGCAGTATGGACGCCGGCGACGTTATCTTGCACCCACTGGCGACCAACATCGTGGGATTGTGACCAACCACCATCATCGTGGGGTCCGACATAAACAAAAGCAACGTTGAAGCAGCCTTCGATTGGGGCAGGCACCTGGTAGGCACCTTCAGCTTCGAGAGCCGAGGCAGCTTTGCAGTCAACTGCAACGGGTACCTCAGGTTCGGGGGTGGTTGTTTGACATGCCGAAAGAGCGATGGCAAAAACCATGAACAAACTAACAAATAACAATAGCTTTCTTCTCATAATTCTCCTTTTTGGGCTGATTGGTTGTGGAGCATCCAAGTATTTACCTCTTATCTCCTTTTTAAAGAACGGTCCAACGAAAATTAATTTTACTCGAAGATAGCAAAGCTGTGCATAATTGACAGATTTTGGTTGAATTTTGTGAGCAAAAAAGGTGAAATTGACGCTTGCAGACTTTATAACTTTTCCGTACATCAGGCGGTTCACAATTGTATTGATTGAGTGTTTAGCTGAACTGGGAGAAGGCCATTTTGTCTAATGATTTGCTTGTAAAGACAATATGATAATTCTACAATTAGTTTCCAGTTGAAGATTAGTTGAAAGGAAATCTAATGAAAACGAAAAAGAACCTTATGTTAATTGTGGGATTGTTAACAATCCTTGTATTAAGCGCGTGCGGCACCCAGGCGGCAGTAACCACCGAAGCACCTGTTGTGGTAGCAACGGAAGAAACTGAAACTATGGAACCTGTTGAAACCGAGACTATGGAAGTTGAAACTGTCGAGGCATCTGAGACGGTTGAAGCAGAAGAAACAAGGGATCTAAGTGATCTCAGTGATGCAGAGATGGAAGCGTTGATCACAGAAAAAGCTGACGGCAACCACGAATTGGAGTTTATCCTTTCCCAGGATATGACTGAAGAAGAATGGTCGGCTACCCTGGATAGGATGATCGGTTATGGTGCGGACATTAGCCCTGATGAGAAAGCAGCCATTATCGACTGGTTGGTGAATAGGTAAAAAAATGTGGGGGTGGGTT
>JBCFBG010000073.1:0-6066 GCA_038562515.1 Anaerolineaceae bacterium | reverse complement strand
CATTTAGTTCATCAACCAATGCTAATATTTCTTGATTACTGGGAATGTCGCTCATATCATGTCCGTAATGGACAAACCGAGCTACCCCTTCCTTATCAATCAATACCTGCGAAGGCATGCGTCCCATCTTGAAAAGGTTTACCTCTTGCCCATACAGTTTCAATACGCCGGCGTTCGGGTCCGGAAGCCCAATGAAGGGCAGGTTTTCTTTTTGCCAATAGGTCGCAAATTCCTTTGCGTTTTCAGGTCCAACGACTACGACGGCAACATCTCGGGATACAAACTCTGTGTGATCTTGGCGCAACTGCGCCATATGCCTTCGGCAGAATGGTCAGGCAAAGGTGCGGTTGAACACCAGCAGCACAATTTTCTGCCCCCTTAGATCAGCCAGAGAGAAGTCGTTTCCTGAGAAATCCGGGAGGGTGAAATTGGGGGCAGTTTGGTTGAGTGCTACACGCGGCATAGGACGTCCTTCTATAAGTCTAAAAATATCCTGGCAAGTTCGCAGTCGCCGCAGTAAGGATAGTAGCAACCAAGAAAGAAGCGATTAGAGCCGATATCATCCAGGCTAAAGTGGCGGAGTAATTTTTGGGTTCAATTTGATTATTGCGATCCATCTTGCGGATAAGCGGGAAAAGCCTCCAAAAGAATGATGCGATCGAAATGACCATTGCGGTACCAGTTAAGATCAGCGTCTGCTCATGAGTTGATAAAAGTATCACGATCAAGAGCAGGATAACAATTAACTTAGTGCCGGCAACCCAGTTGACCAGGTAGCTTACGAAGTCATGCAGTTCAGGGTCTTGTTTGGATTTTTCCCAGGCTTTGAAAACGCCAACGCCATTGGCAAATCTTGCATCTGGACGAAAGTAGAGCACAACGATATTGGAAGATTCCAGAATGAGGAACGCAATTATTACAATTTTCATTATGTCCATCTCATTACCATGATCCTTTGAATCGCATTTCCATGTTGATAATCATATTCTTATTAACTATTTACCGCACATCTTTTCAGAGTGCGAAATGTACTCTATGGCATTGGCGAAGAAAAAATTCAAACAAATCCGCTTACAGTTTCAGGTTAAAGCGTCTTTAAAGGCACAGACACTCAACTTTTACGAGACTTCGTCGCGTCCTTGATTATTTTTTGTGCCGCGTACCAGCCGGTCATCATTGCAATAGGCACTCCTGCCGGAGAATATGCCCATTGCCCCGCCTGAATAATCTGCGGGATTGGTGTCAGGACTGATTTTGGGATGTTGGTTAATTTGTTGACAACCGGGATTTCCGATTCAAACGACCAGCCGGTGATGGCTCCTTCAGAGCTCCCGGATGTCTGTTGGATCGTCAGTGGGGTGGAAGTAAACTTAAAGAGGATATCTTCAGCTATACCCGGATAAATGCTTCCGGAAAAAATGCTGATGATGCGCTTCTCAAGGAAATCTTTGAAGTCGCCATACCAACCAGCTTTTTCAATTTTCTCAACTACGTCGTAATCCAGCAAGCAGCTGATCATCACGCCCGTTTTACCTTCGGGCGCCATAGCGGCGTCGCGGAGAGCAGGGATGGAAACTTCATAAGTATTCAGTTCACAATATTGATCGAGCCAGGCAAACACTTCGGTTTTGGATTTGTTGTCAAAATCCCTGACAAGCGCTTCTCTTTCCAACCGGGTCGTTTCTCCCAATCCTTGTCTGGATGGGGTGTAGAACATGTGCTCCCCGCCTCTTGCCTGGAAGTAGGAGGACGGTCGGTCCACCCCAAGGAAGAGAATGGAAACTGATTCAGCACCTTTCGCGGAAAGCATGCGCTCTGTTTCTGCTTCTACTTTCAAGGAGACTTCCGCGTCTAATCCTGCAGGGTCGAGATACCGATAGAGTGATTTCAGGTCTGCTGCCCAGATCAGCTGATCGTAAACATAGCTTTCACCACTCGAGGCGGTCACCGTCTTTTGTGCTGGATTTACCGTCACAATTTGTTTGTTTAGTCTAATTTCCCCGCCTCCATCCAGCACTTTGTTTTTCAGGAGATCAACCACTGAGGCAGTACCACCTTTGGGGTAGAAGTAATCGAGGTAGACATAAAAATAACCTAAGGCGAAATAAGTGGGCGTTTTTCTGAAAAAATGTTGGATGATGATGTCAATCAGGGATTGATTTTTGGTTAACTTATCCATGAAGGTTTCCATGGGCATTTCGAACTTGGTAAATTGCCTGAGCGCGTTGAGGAATTTGAAGGTCCAGGGCAGCAATTTTTTGATAACGAATTTTTTATCTGCCATCAGGTTGGCAGTGAAGTTAGGATTGTCAAACTCGTACAACACTTTGGTGTATTCCGAGAGTCGATAGATGATCGGGATAATTTTTTCAATGTCACCAACGCTCTCAGGATAGAGATTGATCAACATCTGTTTATATTCTTGCAGCGAATCCATGGAATTGAACCGCACAAGTTGATCTTCAACGCCAACGGAAATTTTGTTCTCCAGGAACTCCCAATCCAATTTCAAATCTTTCAGAATCGGTTTCATGATTCCGGAATTGACAAAAGCTCTTGGACCTGAGTCAAAGCAAAAGTCGCCAGATTGAAAGGTCTGCAGCAATCCACCGCACTTATCATTCTTTTCCAGGAGGAGAACTTCATAGTCTTCTCTCACCAAATAAGCGGCGGCTGTTAATCCCGCCATACCTGCACCAACGATCACAACTTTTGTATTTTCTCTTGTCATTTCACTCCACCTAATTTGAGACTTAACGCCCAAAGTTCTTCCGCGGCATCCTTATCCAATGCTGGAGGAGCTGGTTCTTCTTCCGTTGTGAGATTGAAGAATTTCCCCGATATATTTTCCAGTTTTCTGGATACACCCAAAAAGTACAAGGCCTCCGCGGCGATGTCAGAAGTTTTCGCCGATCTGTCAATGAAGATCTTCTTGAAAAATTTATAAATCGGACCGTTGTTTTGTCCGCTATTCGTTTTTACATTCCCAGGATGCATCGCGTTCACTGTGACCCCGGTTCCAACAAAATACTCGTTGAGCTTGATCATCGAAAGTAATTGGGCTAATTTTGCGGCACCATAACTCTTCGATCCTGAATAAGCATGTCTCTCCCAGGCAAGATCGTCCAGGTGCAAGCCCCATACCGCAAACCGGTGTGCTTCAGAATTGACGAACTGGATCCGCCCGCTGTTTTGCTTGATGAACTTGTCCTTGAGGTAATAATTCAAAATGAATGTACTCAGATAATTGGTTTGAAACACCGCCTCGAGATTATCTGGTGTGATGATCTTTTTTGTGTTGAAGGTGCCAGCATTGTGGATCAGCACATCAATGTTTGTCTGCAGTGCAGCCAGCTTTTCTCCAACAGCATTAACTTCAGAAAGCCGTGAGAGGTCCGCAATCCAATAGGTGCATTTGGTTCCATACTGGTTTGTTATGGCTTTACAGAGTTCGATTGATTTCTGTTCGTTTCTGTTGATGCTTATAATATCGGCGCCATGAGAGGCATATTTATGCGCGGTCTCGAAGCCGATGCCGGATGTCGCGCCGGTAATCACTACCAAACGGTCCGAAAAATCTTCTGTGCAGATTTCAGGCTCTGATTTCAGATTGCGCAGCATTGCGCTGATGTTGGACCATTTGTATTCTTTGAAATATTTTTGCAAGTTTCCCTCACACACAGAATTATTTTTTTAGTCTATGTATCAACCGTGCTAAGTAATGATATTTTTAGGTGAGAGCGTTTATAACATCCAAGGCCTATTATCTCAACAAAAAATGGAATTCCCCAAATTATACTAAATCTTTAGTCGAGAAAGATGTTAGTAAGATTTTATAGATGGCACACGAAATTCAATTTCAATGGATATTGAGAATTCTTTGACAATGAGAACCGAACCACTGGAATAATGATAGTCGCGAGAGTGACACAATTTGGGGTTACATGGGGCTGTAACCGAATGGAAGCTACAAGTACTGTGCAATCACCCTATAACCTTACAGATTTCGTTTCGACCACATCCACGCCTTTGCTGCTAAGCTCCCGGTTCCATTTTTCAATCATCCCAGGGGCATCTTTGCTGAAATTGCTGTGCGCGTCGCTGACCAACACAACCTTGTAGCCCACTTCCAGTGCCCCCAAACAGGTTGCTTTCACACAGCCGTGGCTCACCAGGCCTGTGACAACAACTTCTTCTACATTTCTATTCTTTAGTTCTTCCTGAAGATCGGTTTTTGTAAATGAGTTTGGCTGCTTTTTGTGGATGATCGGTTCTCCTGCAAGTGGTTGAATTTGCGGGTGCAATTGCCAACCCTCCGACCCAAATTTCAAATAGCTATCAGCGGAATGCTGAATGAAAAACACCGGCACGCCTTCCTGGCGGGCTTTGGTGATCAGGAGGGTAATATTCTGAAGCAGTTGGTCGGCTTTATATACCGGCGTCGCTGCTTCAAACTGTTCGTTTTGGACGTCGATAACCAACAACGCGCATGTGCTTCTTTGATGAATGGGTGTTGTGGTCATGGCAACCTCATAATTCTTTAGTCAAAAAAAACGGCAATTATCAAGCCCTGGGCCAGGCTAAGGCGATGGAAACCAGAACAGTGATCGCGATGGCATAGTAGTAAAACCAGGGCTTCTTACTTTTGAATACCAAAAAAGCGCTGATAGCCGCAATAACAACTGTGACCACAATTGCCCAGGCTGGCTTTTGATAGAAAGTGAGAATCGCAGTTGTAGTTAGAAAACCCAACGGACCCACAAGAATGGTGGCTTTAACGAGTTCAGAAACCTTGGTGCGGAGCAAAGCTATATAAAGAACCAGGAGCACCGCGGCAAAAACTCTACGGATGATGAAGACTGGTGCTGATTGAATATTGGTGGAAAAAAACATGGATTCGCCAAGATTATTAATCAGCAAAAAGAGTAAATAACATATTCCAAGTGCCAATATCCCGCCGGCTGTAATGACCAGCAAGGGTAGCAAGGTGGAGCGGAAACCTTCTTTTTTCATATTAGAACTCATTTCTGGCTTGTTACGTAGCCGCCTTCTGTAAACCATCCTGCGAGGTGGGCAGAACTGTCTGCCCTCCCGGGATTATTTAACTATGTTCACTTGACTTCTTCCATAATTCTCTATCCGTTTATTTCTTGCCTTTATGAAGGCAACCACCTTTTCTTTGTATAAAAGATATTGGTTTACATCAGAGAATGATGGTCGAGTCTTAAAGCCATCAGAAGGTAAGTAGAACCTGATGGTGTTGTTTTCTTTTATCAGATCATCCAGGAAGAAGAAATGGATATACCCCGAAAAATCATCAAACAAATCAAAAAAATTCCGGTATCGCAATAAGGTGCCATAAAGTGGACTTTTCGCTCCAGAATAGTAGAGCCGGATACATTCTAAAGTCAAGTCAAACCTGTCATCAATCAGGCTGTTGATTCCACGCGCTTGATTGATGGTGTGCTTTCCGTCAACTCTGTTATTTGGAAAGATGATGTAGGCCCCAATGGTAGACCCTGTATCAAAAAGTTCATTTACCTCATTTGGAATTTGTTCTGTCAGCCACTTCTTCCGTTTTTGATCCCTATATGAGTGTGTTATCGCGTCGCTGCCAAAAAAGAATTCCCCAAGTTCCGACTCGTGATAAAGATAAACGCCCTTTTTGTTATCCCGTAATTCAAGGATCTTGCCATTAGGCAATGGCTTGCTCCATAACATTTTGTGATAATTTCGAAGTGTCGGACTGGCAGTGTCAGGGTCACGGCCACTTGAGTCGGAGTAAAAATTGAAGAAAGTGTCAATTATCATTTTTCTCGATTTATTTATGTGTTGTCGCTCGATAATTTTCTACTTATGTATGTAATATGAAATTATACGACCCAACACAAAAAAACCGCCCTCTATCTCTGGAAGGCGGTTTGAATTTACATCTGAGCAGATTCTAATTCTGCATCACCGGGCGGAACTTATACCCGTATATACGACTCGGTCCGCGGGGGTGAGGTGAAGGTGTCAATCTAGCGGCAGGCATTACCGGCAAAGCCGCGATTTGGAGGCCAATAG
>JBCFBG010000072.1:0-6096 GCA_038562515.1 Anaerolineaceae bacterium | reverse complement strand
TACGGAAGGTTGCAGCACCAGTTCGACCTCAAGGGTGGCTACACCTACAGTCATCGTATCCAGCAAACACTCACCGGACTCGGGTTTGACGAGTCCGATTACCAACGCCCTCTTCAGCAGCTTTCCGGTGGTCAGCGCACTCGTGCCCGCCTGGCTCGCATCCTCTTGGAAGACCCTGATATTCTCTTTTTGGACGAACCCAGCAACCACCTGGATATCAATGCTGTGGAATGGTTGGAAGCCTACCTGCGCGATTGGAACGGCGCGGTGGTGATCGTCTCTCATGACCGTTATTTCCTGGACCAAACTGCCCGGATGATCTGGGAAATGACCCCCTCCATGGAGATCTACCGCGGTAACTATACCGCCTACCTGCATCAACGCGAAGAACGCTACACCCGCCGCCTGGCTGAATACGAAGCCCAGACTGAATACATTGAAAAGCAGGAAGATTACATTCGAAAAAATCTGGGCAGTCAAAACACTAACCAGGCCCGCGGTCGCCAGCGCCGGCTGGAACGCCTTTTGCGCGATTCTCGTCTGACTGCCCCCTCAAGCAACACCCGCCCGATGCATCTGCGCTTGAAGACAATCGGTCGCTCCGGCGATCTGGTTTTACGCACCTACGACCTGCAGGTCGGTTATGAGGATGAAGGTCGTCCGCTCTTCACCAGCCCCGATCTCATACTGGAACGTGGCGAATGTGTGGCGCTCATCGGCCCAAACGGCGCCGGTAAAACCACCTTCCTTAAGACGATTCTTGGGCAAATCCCGGCTTACAGCGGAAGCACGCTGTTGGGAGCCAGCCTGAAAGTGGGCTACTTTGCCCAGGCACATGAAGACCTTGACCCGACTAATGACCTGATCCAGGAGATCAACACTGTCGCGGCAAACATGCTACCTGCCGAAGTGCGCAACTACCTCGCCCGCTATGGCTTTCAAGGTGACCAGGTTTTCGATCGGGTTGCCACGCTTTCGGGTGGGGAACGTGGGCGTCTTGCCTTGGCAAAATTAGCCCTCTCAGATGCCAACCTGCTCCTGCTCGATGAACCTACCAACCATCTTGACCTGCCCACCCAGGAAGTCTTGCAGGATGTCCTGGCACAATACACGGGCACGATCCTGCTTGTTTCTCATGACCGCTACCTCATCGACGCCCTGGCAACCCAGATTTGGGAATTGTTGCCAATGGAAGAAAGCCTGAGGGATTTTAAAGGCAGCTATTCGGAGTATAAAGAATTTTTGAACGCTCGCAACAAGCCAGAAGCGCCCGTGATCACCGCGGTTGGTGTCAATCACAATTCAGAAGAGCCAAAACCAGCCCGAAAAATTCTCAGCCGCAATCAACGCCAGCAATTACAAAAGAAAATTGCCGCAGTGGAAGCCAAAGTGCATGCAGCTGAGACAGAAAAGGCAACCTGGGAAGCACAACTGGCTTCCCCTCCACCCGACCCTCGCAAGCTGCAGAAGATCATAGATGCTTACAACTCAGTCAGTCTGCGTCTTGAAGAGTTGTTGGTAGAGTGGGAATCCTTTGCCGAAACTTTGCACGAGGATGATGCTCAATCTGCTAATTCATAGGGTTTTTCGTCTGGAATATTGCTTGTCATCTCTAACGCCTTAAGACCTTTTCCACTGGAGAAGGGGGACCACGAAGTGGTGGATGAGGTGAAAATAATGCTCTTGATCATGCTGGGGTTACGAAGCACCCCGCTGCTGAAGGTAGGCACGTCCAAGCCAGGAACGGCGTTTGACCGAAATTTGTAGGGCGGAATGAGGTGGGTTACCTACTAGTGAGATGAACACCTCCAACCCACCTCACTCCGCCGTCACGATCAGACCGCAAACTGCCTTAAGTCATAAATCCTTCGGCTCGTCCAGGACCACAACACAATCCTGGAACGACAACCAACCCTCTCGAATCTGCTAATTTTGATTGACTCAAGACCGTAAATACCCTATAATTAAAACACTATGCAGGAGTTAGCTTGATACGCCTCGCCTGTGCGCGACATGAGTTCACAAAGAAGACACTCGCCGACTATTCTTGGCGCGTGTTTTTGTTTATATAACAAGAAACGGAGCCTCTACACCATGGATAGTGGATTAATCGGAAAGATCGAGAAGGCTAGACGCTATGCGGAAGAACGAGACCGCATTCAATTCAACAGTTTTGAAGCTAAGTTTAAAGGCGAAAATAACGACCATACCGTCACCTACAAAGACGGGCAATGGAGCTGTACCTGTAATTACTTCCAGTCTCGCGGAATTTGTGCCCATACCATGGGTATGGAATTCATCCTTGAGGGCATGGTCACCCCTCACGAAAACATCACAATTTAAAGATCCTCTTTAGCCTTACCACGGGCTTTTCTCACGCTCTGGCGCAGTTTTCCAGGCGAGATTATTCGATATTCAGTCAGGATTGGAGTAGCAATGAAGGTAAGAATTGAAATCAAACCCGCTTTCAAGGTAGCTGGGCTTGCTGCTAAAAATGCCCAAAACGAAAACCTACCCGCGTTGTGGGATCGCTTGTTTTCCGATTTTTCTATGCCCCAGTTGCTGGCGCTGGGTAACGGAATGAGCTTTGGTTCTTGTTATGATTATGAGCCGGATCTACGGTCCTTCTCCTATATCGCCGGATTCGATCTCGCTGAGCCAGAACGTGCCACCGAATTGGGGTTGGAGATTCTGGATGTTCCCGGGACGGAATATGCCATTTTCGAAGTAGACGGCCCGGTTCCCGGCTGCATCCATCAGGGTTGGGAGTACGTCATGGGAACTTGGTTGCCTGAAAATGGCTATCGTCACGCAGGAACCCCCGATTTCGAAAATTATTTAGATGGCGACCTTAACAGCCCTGATTACAAAATGGAACTCTGGGTGCCAATCGCCAAGGTTTAGCAGCTTCAGATATCAAATCATTAAATGACCGAACCGCATAAAAGCGTCTCACTTTCGGTCATTTTTGATGTCCCTTAAGGTATAATCACACCAGGATAAATACACGAAATCATGCCTATTCTCAAGCCTCATGCCTTCGAATTTTTCAGCCACAGTGCCGAACAAACCCTGCGGGTTGGTGTTCGCTTAGGCAATATTCTGCAAACCGGTGACGTCATTTGCCTGGAAGGCGACCTTGGCTCCGGCAAGACCACCCTGGTCCGTGGCATCGTCCAGGGTTGGGGCTCTGCGGACCGGGTTACCAGCCCCACCTATGTCATCATGAACGAATATCGTCACCCCACCGGCACCACCTTTTATCACTCCGATGCCTACCGCCTTCTCCCGGACCAACCGCTCGACAGCGCCATTTTGGAAGTGGACCAGGCGCTCTCCAACGGTGTTTTAGTGATGGAATGGGCGGAACGAATGAAATCCAGCTTGCCCCAGGAGAACTTGTGGATTGAGATGAGTTGGATAAATCTCGAACAGCGCCATCTAATCTTCACGCCAAATGGCAAACGATATGAACAACTGCTAAAAAAGCTGCAGAAAGCTTTGTTTGGAGCCTGACATGTTAGTAGCAATCGATACTTCCACCCAATGGATCGGCATCGCACTCTTTGACGGCGTCCAAATCCTGGCAGAACACAACTGGCGCAGTCAAAACTATCACACGGTCGAGTTGGTCCCTGCCATTGCCGACATGCTTGCAAAATGCCAGGTCAAGCCCTCCCAGTTGACCGGGATAGGCGTTGCTCTTGGTCCAGGCTCGTTCACCGGTCTTCGCATCGGTCTCAGCGCGGCAAAAGGTCTTGCCCTTGGGCAAAACCTCCCTATTGCCGGTGTACCTTCCCTCGAAGTTTTGGTCGCCTCGCAGCCAGCAATGCGGCGACCCATGATCGCGATGCTCAAAGTTGGGCGCGGTCGTTTTGCTTGGGCACGCTTCCGTTACACCAGACCGAGTTGGGGTCAGATCACTGAAACCAGGGTTGATGACATCAAAACCATCGCCTCCAGCATCACTTCACCTGTTTACGTCGTAGGCGAGATGGATGCTGAAGAACGCCAGGTTATGGGTCGCAAATGGAAGACCTCCCAGCTCGCCCCCGCTTCTCTCTGCGTACGCAGAGCCTCGGTTTTGGCGGAACTCGCCTGGCAAAAACTGCAGGACGGACATGCGGACGACATTGTCAGCCTTTCGCCTATTTACGTGCACACCCTCAGCAACGTGCCAGATTAGGCCAATTCCATGAGCGATCTCTTTACGATCCGGCCCATGCAGCGGGAGGATTTAGCTATGGTCAGCTCGCTGGATAAGCTGAGTTTCACCGAACCCTGGCCTAAAAACACCTTCGCGTACGAGCTTACCACCAGTTACAGCATTTGCCAGGTCGCGGTTGACTTGTCTGGTAATGTACTTGGCGCAATTGTTGTTTGGCTGGTTGTCGATGAAGCCCACGTCGCCACCATCGCTGTCCATCCAGACCACCGTCACAAAGGCATCGGTGCCGCCCTGTTAGCCAATGCCCTCATCATCGCCGCTCATCGTGGCGCTCTCACCTCGCTACTGGAAGTTCGGGTGAGCAACTTGCCGGCTCTCAAGCTTTATGAGCGCTTTGGCTACCTTGTGGATGGCGTTCGCAAAAATTATTACCAGGATAACCAGGAAGATGCCCTGTTACTCACCCTTCCCAACCTGGATAAGGACCAATTAAGGAACTTCCTTCCACCAAATTGCGTCTAAGAGAGATAGGTTGCGGTAAAATCTTTACTGAGTGTTTTTTATGTCTGAAGAACAGAGATTACAAGAAATTCGCCAGGAAATCACCACATGTCAACTCTGCCAACTGGCAAGAGAGCGTTTGAATGCCGTGCCCGGAGAAGGACCTTCCAAGGTTGATATCATGTTCATCGGTGAAGCCCCCGGTTTCCACGAAAATCGCCAGGGCAAACCTTTTGTCGGTCAGGCTGGTCAATTTTTGGATGAATTACTCCAGGCCGCCGGTGTGGACCGCGACCAGGTTTTCATCACCAACGTGGTCAAATGCCGCCCACCCAACAATCGCGATCCCCTGCCAGAAGAGCTCAAAACCTGTCAACACTACCTGGATGAGCAGATTGCCTTGCTCAATCCGCAGGTCATCGTCACTCTCGGTCGAATTTCGATGTCCAAATTCGTCACCGACGGTCGAATCAGCGCAATCCATGGGCATACCCATAACGTCAACGGTCGAAAAGTGGTCACCATGTACCACCCAGCCGCCGCCTTGCATCAACCTGGCCTTCGTCCGACCTTGATCGAAGATTTTACAAAGTTGAAGCGATTTATCAGCACCAGGACCACACCGCTCCCCGCCCAAAAGACGACGGAACCCGTGGTTCTGCCCCCAACTCCTGAAATAGCACCAATAATACCTGCCCTGGCAAGCAAAGAACACGAAGAAAAATCAATCCCACTCGATTCAGAAGATCAGAAGCCGCCCGAACAACTAAGCTTGTTTTGAAATTAGCAGCCTCTGTGAGGTAAAAATGGTAAAAGAAGATTTAATTCAAGAAATCAAGAAGAAACGTGCAAATATCTCCGTAATCGGTCTCGGCTATGTCGGGCTGCCTCTGGCAGTCACTTTCGCCAATGCTGGCTTCAACGTAACCGGCATCGATCCTGTTGAAGAAAAAGTCGACATGATCAATCGTGGCGAAAGCTACATCTCGGATATCACCAACGCCCAGTTGCGCAAACACATTGACTCCGGTCGCTTGCGTGCCACCACCGATTATTCTGTGCTGGCTGAAATTGACGCCGTCTCCATTTGTGTGCCCACCCCCCTACGCAAAACCGGCGACCCCGACATGTCCTTTATCGCCAGTGCCAGCGAACAAATCGCGCCCTATCTGCACCGCAGCATGGTCGTCGTGCTAGAGTCCAGCACCTATCCTGGCACCACCCGTGAATTCGTCCTGCCCAAACTGACCGCTGAAAGCGCGCTTCAGGTCGGCGAAGACTTCTTCCTTGCTTTCTCCCCCGAACGGGTTGACCCCGGTCGCAAAGATTACACTACCTTCAACACTCCCAAAGTGCTGGGCGGTATCACCCCCGCCTGTACTGACGTTGCCAAAGCCTGGTACGAGCAAGCCATCGAAACGGTCGTC
>JBCFBG010000071.1:0-6191 GCA_038562515.1 Anaerolineaceae bacterium | reverse complement strand
CCCGGTGCCCGAATGAGAGTTCCTTTTACGGCCCTAACCATGGCTGAATACTTTCGGGATGAAGAAAACCGCCCAGTCCTGATTTTTATTGACAACATCTACCGATTTATCCAGGCTGGTTCTGAAGTGTCAGCATTATTGGGGCGCTTGCCCAGTGAAATGGGATACCAACCGACACTCGAATCGGAGATGGGCTTATTGCAGGAACGGATTACCTCCACCAGCAGAGGAAGCATCACTTCGGTCCAGGCGGTATACATCCCCGCTGATGATGTGACTGACCCCGCTGTGGCAGCCACTTTTTCTCATTTAGACGCTACGACAGTACTTTCAAGGCGGTTGGTTTCGATGGGTCTCTACCCCGCGATTGATCCCTTACAAAGCACCTCCAACTTGTTGACCCCTGAATCAGTTGGTAAAGAACATTTTGATGTGGCAATGAAGGTGCGGGCAAACCTGGCACGCTATAATGAATTACAGGATCTGATTGCGATTTTAGGCATGGAAGAACTTTCCCTGTCTGATCAACAGACAGTCATCCGCGCCCGACGTCTGCAGCGATTTTTATCACAACCTTTCATTGTGGCTGAGGCGTTTTCTGGAAGCCCAGGAGCTTTTGTCTCGATTGATGAAACCATTCGGGGATTTAAAGAAATTTTAGAAGGCAAGCACGATGACCTGCCTGAACAGGCGTTTTACATGACCGGAACCATCGACGATGTGCTGGCAAAAGCCAGGTTGATGGAAACTGACTCTGAAAAAGAAAAATCAAGTGGAGCCAGCCGATGAGCCCATCGGATGAAGATAAGAAAAAACTGACAGTTGAAGTGCTGAGCCTGGGCTCAGGTGGATTACTGTTGGATAACATCAGCTCGTTACAGGTGTGGCTGGCGGATGGATCTTGGTTAGGAATCCGGCCTGGTCATGCGCCGCTTATTACCGCAACTGGTGATGGAGCGCTAAAGTACCGGCAGGATGATGAAGAAAAAACAGTTCAGATCAATGGCGGCATACTTACGTTGAGAGACGACCTGGTCAGCATATTAACAACTCACTAAGGGCGAGATGACAGAGCAAAACCGCCAGGGCGACGAAAATGAAAAAACTGAGGGCGTTCCGAATAGGCGGCACAAACTCTTCAGTTCACGAGATTTAAGAGCAACCACAATTGGGTGGGAAATTGCCATCCCAATCGTCGGCGGACCTTTTTTTGGTTTTATTGTAGATCGGCGTTTTGATACAGGTGTTCGTTGGACATTTATCCTTCTCGGAATCGGTCTGGTCTCGGCAATCGTTTCTGTAGTGAAATACATACGATACGAATCGTATTTGATCAATAAAGAAAAGAAAGAAGAAGAAAGCAAAGGCATTAGGAGAGAGTGGCGAAATTACGATGACAACTGATGAGGTAAACATTCTCTGGGTCATTCTATGGATACTTATATCAGCAGGTTGGTCTGTGTTGTCTTTTCAATGGCTAAGGAAAACCATTGAAGAGATCCACCCCGTGTTGAATGACACAAAATCTCATCTTACTGGTCTGATAATTCGAAGAGCTTCTGTCTTTCTGATAATTGGGTTGCTTTTCTTTCTCGCCCTAAAAACCGAGCCAATCGCAGTAATTGGGATGGCAATTACGATCACTGTTGTAACCTGGATTCAGGTCATTCTCTACAACATTAAACTCAACAAGCAAGAAACAGGACCAAAGGAGAAATAAGTTGGATGTAATAGAACACCCGATTGTCTTTACGCTCTTTGGGCTTCTTCCGATAAGAGATACGGTGGTTTACACCTGGCTAACCATGGCTGCAATTATTGCTCTTGTCCTTATCCTCAAAGTGTTGAAGCCTAATCTGCTTGAATACATCCTTGAAATGATTATCACCATTCTCGACGATGCCATGGATGTTGACGATTTACATCCCTACATCCCTTTACTTGGAAGCCTGATGGTCTTTACACTAACGTCAAACCTCATATCAATTGTTCCCGGCATGAAATCGCCGACCTCAGATATCAACCTGACCATCGCGCTGGCGTTAATTGTTGTGTTTTCGGTTCACATCTACGGCATGATCAAGAAGGGTGTTTGGGGTTACCTGAAAGACTTTGCCACCCCGATTTTTATGTTTCCGATTGAACTGATCGGTCAGTTTAGCCGCACGCTGTCGCTGTCGATGCGCCTTTTTGGCAATATCTTGAGTGGCGATCTGATCGTTGCGATTGTTTTCTCAATCATTCCCTATTTGTTGCCCATCGCTTTGACTGCTGTCACAATGGTATCGGGGATTTTGCAAGCCTTTGTGCTCACAACACTGGCTGCCTTGTTCATTTCTTCGGCGGTCGAAATTAACGAAGAAGATTCAAAAATGAAGGCAGAAGGCAAGAAAACTAAAATCAAGGAATTATTCAATAGAAAGTTTAGAAAGGAAATGGCTAATGGAGAATCTAAGTCCTGAAGTAGTGATCATTATTGTTACGACAATTGTTTGTGGAGTGGCAATCGTGATCGGAACGATGGTCCCCACCTGGGTTGAAGGAAAAGCCGCTGAGAAAGCAATTGAAGGGATGGCGCGTCAACCAGATGCTGCTCCCCAATTACGCACAGCAATGTTGATTGCGCTGGCGCTTTTGGAAACAGCATCCATTTATGTTTTGCTGATCGTTCTGGTGCTTTTGTTCGCAAACCCACTGATCACGCGATTTTTCGGGGGATAAGACATGCTCGATTTGGATCTTGGAACCATAATCTGGGAGATCATAAACTTCCTGGTTCTGACAGTAATCCTCTACTTTTTGGTCTTTAAACCGATGACCAAACGGGCGGAAGAACGCGCAGCTGAAAAGGCTGCCACGCGAGCTGCTCTGCTTCATGATCGCGAGGCGGCCGCAGTGAAATTGGCTGAATTAGATGAGCGTTTATTAAACCTGGATGAGGAGATTCAACTGGTTACGGATGCGGCTTATGAAAACAGCCAGATCCAACAGCAAGATTTGTTGAATGCAACGCGTGAGGAAGCGAACCAGATTATGCTGGATGCTGTCTATGAAGCTCGCAAGGAGCAAGAAGTTGACATCAAGCGCTCTCAAAAAGATCTGGTCGAGACTGTTATCAAAATTTCGAATGACACCCTCTCAACGGTTATTCCTCCAAAAGTGCATGACGAACTGATCGAAGAATCAACTCGCACAATTTGGAACATGGGTAAAACCGACATGCGCATGGTTCAGGGTCTTCGAGAATCGTTGGCAGATCGTATCCCGACCGTTGAGGTAGCGGTTCCGCGGGAGTTGAGCACTGAACAGCACATGAAGCTGGTCAGCACCTTCAATGCTTTGGCGGACAAAGAAGTGGATCTCGAAATCACCATTCAACCGGACTTGGTTGCCGGACTAAAAGCCCGGATTGGGGATATTGTCCTGGACAATTCGATCGGTACTCAATTGAATTCACTTCGGGATGAGATTAGCTTGAAATTAGAAACAGGCGCGGCACCAGAAGATGAATGATTTGGATCTCGCTGCTCAAACCAGGTTGTCTGAACTCGCCGAGCGTCTGCGCGAGAGCGACCCGCTCGCTGTTGACACTGCGGCATTCCTTGACCAGGTCAAAACAACTGTCCAGGAACAGCTTAAACCCAAGCCGGAGAGCCTGAACACTGATTTTGTGATCAAAGAGCTAACTTCGCAAAGCGGGGAACACGAACATCGTGTTCTTTTCCGAAGCGTTGGAACCGTTCAACACATTGGAAACGGCATCGCCACCATGAGCGGGATGCCCATGGTGCATCTGGAGGAGCTGGTTACCTTCCCCAATGGCGTGCAGGGAATGGTGCTCAACTTGGATCGCAAGCATGTCGACGTGATTTTGTTGGGACCTGACACTGGTATTCGCGGAGGCGATGTGGCGGAAGCCACGGGACGGCGGCTAAGCATCCCAGTGGGAATGTCTTTTTTGGGAAGGATTGTCGACCCACTTGGACGCCCTCTGGACGACAACCGTCCGATCATTCCTTCTGAGTTCAGGAGTGTTGAACGTATTGCTCCCGGCGTGATCGCGAGAGCACCGGTAGACACGCCGTTGTATACCGGCACAAAAATTATCGACACACTTTTCCCCCTGGGACGTGGTCAGCGGGAATTGATTGTTGGCGACCGGCAGATTGGTAAAACAACCCTGGCGATCGATGCCATCTTGAGCCAAAAAGGCACTGACGTAAAATGCGTTTATGTCTCCATCGGTCAGAAAAAAACGTCGGTCTTAAGCGTGATTGAAACCCTGAAAGCGGGCGGAGTCATGAACCAGACCTCGGTTATCGTCTCGAGCCCGGATGACCCACCTGCCTTGCGATACCTTGCGCCATATGCCGGCGTTACGGTGGCAGAGTTCTTTTTGGACCTGGGCATGGATGTGCTGATCATTTATGACGACCTTTCGAAACATGCCGATACTTATCGTGAGATCAGCCTTTTATTACGCAGACCACCAGGGCGTGAGGCGTATCCCGGCGATATTTTCTACCTGCATTCCCGTCTTTTGGAAAGGGCTTGCCGTTTGAACGAGGAGCATGGCGGAGGGTCGATCACGGCGTTGCCGATTGCGACGACCCAACGTGGTGATATTTCGAGTTATATTGTCACCAACCTGATTTCTATTACGGATGGTCAGATTGTGCTCGATGCTGATGCATTCAACAAGGGTAGCAAACCGGCAATCGAAATCGGAAAATCGGTATCTCGGGTTGGCTCCACTGCACAAGAGAAGGCGATGAAGTCCGTGGTGGGAGCGCTCAAGTTGGAATTAAGCCAATACGAAGAAGTAGCCCGTTTTGCCAGGTTTGGAACCGAGGTGAATGATGCGACCAAACGGCAGATTGAACGTGGTCGACGGGTGGAGGCACTCTTGGGGCAAGGTCCCAATCAACCGATTAAAATGGAAGACCAGGTTATCCTGTTCTTTGCGCTTATCAAAGGCTTCATGGATTCCATTGACGTAGCAGATATCCCTCAATTTTCGACGGAGATGATTCACTACGTCCACAATCATGCTGCCCAGTCAGTTGACCAGATCAGGTTTCACCGGGAGCTGAACCCGGCAACTGAAGCTGAACTAATTCGCGAATTTGGCATTTTTGTCTCCATATGGGAGAAGAAGGTGAAACGAACCTCATGAAAATGATCATGGCTGTTGTTCCACGAAAATGTGGAGATGAAGTATTAGCTTCCCTCATCGATTCCGGCTTTACCGCCACCTATTCTGAAACCCGGGGCGGCATGCTTCGGCAATCCCAACTAACCCTTTTTATTGCTGTTCGGGCCAGCGATCTCCCAAAAGTGCTTGATATTATCAGCTCTTCGTGCTCTGGGGAGATCATGATCCATCGCGGTTACGGGCTTGCCGTTAGCGGAGAAGTGGACGAGCCGCACTTGGCAAATGAGGGCAAAAGGCTGGGTCATAGTGGCGCGGTGGTCTTTATTTGGACGCTTGACCCCTACGAAATCCCCTAAAGGAAGGGTATGTCTGAGGGTAAAGAACGCGCCCAATCACGCCTGGAGAACCTGAAGGCGATTGAACCTCTGATCTCCTCATTGCGTGTGCTCTCGTTGAGCACCATGCAGATGGCGATGAACCGGCAAAGTACACTAGATGAATACGCCACGAGGTTCAATGAGGTTGCAGATATGGTTCGAGGAACCGTCGATCGAAAGACAACAACGCCTGCGGTAGAAGAACCCTTTGATTACCGCCCAATCCAGCAACACCAGGTTTTGGCAGTAATTGGCAGCACGCGTGGAATTGTGGGGCAATATAACAAGAACCTTGTGCGTCTGACCAGGCAATACCTGGACGCTAACCAGGACGAGTCAATCCACGTGCTGGCGTTTGGTCAACGCATCCACCCTCTTTTGCGACAGGAAGGCGTAATTTTTACCAACCAGGGTGGCCTGAGCAGTGGTTCTTTGCCTGCTTATGATGTGGCAGCGAAACTGATCCGCGAATGGAACCATGGTCTTGAGGGAGGGAACCTGAAGAAGGTAACAATCCTGTCTTATCGGCGAATGGGTTCCAACACCGACTATCGACCTGCCCTGACAGAGTTACTTCCGGGAAAAAAGGAGCACTCGCATGGTCTGGATGAGGAAAAACGGGAAACCTGGCCAGTTCCGATCGTTGAAGGGGATCCGGA
>JBCFBG010000125.1:0-1149 GCA_038562515.1 Anaerolineaceae bacterium | reverse complement strand
CGCCATCAGGGAAGATCCAGCCGTTGTCATTATGGTACACCCATTCCAGGTTCGCCGGAATGTCGGATGCAATGGCAGGTAAACCACAAGCCAGGGCTTCCATTAGTGAAACGGAAGAGCCGTCCACATGGCTGGGGGTGACATAGACATCAGCAGCACCATAGTACTGGTTCAGATCCTCGTTTGGAACGCGACCGCCAATGAAAACTTTGTCGCTGAGGCTCTCGTTTTCCAATATCTTCATAAATTGGTCATGCAGGCTGCCATCGCCTAGTAAAATGAGACGCAAATCAGGGTTTTGTGCGGCTGCTGCTTCAAAAGCAGCCAGGAGCACATCCACCCCATAGTTGGGTTCCCAACTGCGCAGGCAAAGCAAAACCAATTTGTCCTGCCAGCCCACTTCATCCCGCCAGGAATTGCCTGGTTGGCGGATATTGGCTGGTGAGAAATGCTGTAAATCAACTCCCCAGGGGAAGATGCTGATATTTTCACGAAGAAACCCCAGCTCAATTGCTTTATCGGCAGAGCAAAGCGCGTCGGTAATCAGACGGTTGGTGCGTTGCAGGGCAAAGCGAGCGCGATGTTCGCTCAATTTATCGACCTGTACATCTTTCATCAGGTCAAAACCCCAACTCATTGCCAACAGGTTCGGAAAACCAGTCTTCGCTGCCAGAAACGCCAGGTCATGCAAAGGACCTGCGTGAACCAGGTCAGGCTTGACTATCTGAATCGCTTTTTCGAGTTCTTTTTGAGCAAATGGCAGGTTCCAGGCTTGCAGCCCATTTTCAACGCCGGACCATTCGAGTGCAGTTACACCCTCAGGAGTAGGGTAATGCCCGGAATTCAAGCGCCAGGCAAAACCTTCATGCTCACTTTGTGCCAGCGTCTGTAAAAAACGCTGGTCGTGAACGGAATCAGAGCGGGTCAGATATAATATGCGCATAGGTTAATCGCTTAGTTGGGTCCAGCGTAGTTCCTGCCCTTGTGGGATGTCCCTGGCTGCTTTCAGACCAATCACGCGGTCTACTTCGTGAGGTTCGATCGCCCCTGGGGTCGCCGGGCGTAAAACAGCGATCATTTCGCGGGTCAGGGTTTCGCCCACCTGGATGTCGCGGGCAGCCCGCAGGCAGCGCCTTTGCACAACCACGG
>JBCFBG010000070.1:0-6259 GCA_038562515.1 Anaerolineaceae bacterium | reverse complement strand
TGTTTCAGAGTAGGCTGCATGCTGATATTAAAAACTTTTACACGGGAAGTAACCGCGTTAAGCAGAAGAAATAGCACCAATGCCATGAGGAGGGTTTCCGACAAATCACGCCAGAACCCTTTGGTTTTAGGTTGGGGTGTTTCTGATGGAGGCGCGGCGTTTGCTGTGACTTCAGCTGTCTCGTTCGATTCGATTGGTTCAGTGTTATCGTAATTATTTTTATCTTGTTCCATGCTTTTTTCCTTGCAGGTCAATGTGCCCAACTCAATTATTATACCAAGCCCGAAGGCGGTTGAAATATCCAACCTTAGTTTGTTCTATCGAACAATATGCCATCTTTAGAGAAGGCATGTCCGGCATACTTTACTCCCGTCGTTCACGTTTCTTTAAGACCAATTTGATCGGTGTACCTTTAAATGGAAAGACCTCTCTAATCTGGTTTTCAAGGAAGCGTGTGTAAGTAAAATGGGACAAGCTAGGATCATTACAGTAAAGCAAAAAAGTGGGGGGTGCTGTATTGACCTGTGTACCGTAATAAATCCGGAATGGCTTGCCGATCCCTGAGGGGGACTGATGTTTATCCTGGGCAGATACCAGCACTTTGTTCAATTGTGCAGTGGAAATCTTACGCAGACGTTCCTGTTGGATTTCGCTGACCAACGGTAAAACCTGGTGCACGCGCTGACCGGTTTCGGCCGAAATAAATATGATCGGAACATAAGGCAAGAAGTTCAATTCCCTACGCAACATCTTCTCAAACTCAATGGCGGTATCCTGGTCTTTTTCCACCAGGTCCCATTTGTTGATTACGACCAGAACGCTCTTCCAGGCTTCGTTGATGTAGCCGGCAATATGGGTATCCTGAGCGGTAATGCCGCTGACCGCGTCGATGACCAGAATGGCGACATCGCAGCGTTCGATAGCTTGCATTGCTCGCAAGACCGAATACTTCTCCACACCTGGTATCACCGAACCGCGTTTGCGGATACCGGCAGTGTCGATCAGGGTGTATTCCTGTCCATCAAAAGTCATTTTGGAATCAATCGCGTCGCGTGTAGTGCCTGGAATATTACTGACAATCGAACGCTGCTGTCCGGTTATCTTGTTGAGCAGGCTGCTTTTACCTGCATTCGGTTTGCCAACGATCGCCACTTTAATGCTTTCGTCCTCAGTTTCGTCTTCCACTCTATGAGGGAAACACTCCACAACCGCATCAAGCAGGTCACCCGTTCCAGTTCCATGGATGGCGGATATTGGATATGGCTCTCCCAAGCCCAGTGAATAAAAATCCATGGCATTCAATCGGGCATTGGGGCTGTCCGCTTTGTTTACAACCAGCAAAATTGGTGGGGTTTCACGATCTTCCGTTTTGCGACGTTTGCGCAAAATATCTACGACTTCGCGGTCAGCCTGGGTAACGCCATCCAAAGCATCTGTGACCAGCAAGATCACATCGGCTTCTTCCAAAGCAATTTCTGCCTGCTCTCGAATATCCTGGATAAAGTCAGCGGAACCGATCGAAAGAATATTTTGAGAATGCTGTTTACTTGGGTCGATACCACCGGTGTCGACCACAAAAAAGTCGTGTCCTGCCCAGTCGCCTTCTGCTACCAGCCGGTCACGGGTCGTACCCGGAACATCGTCGACGATCGCAAGGCGCTGACCAACCAGGCGGTTAAAAATTGTGCTCTTTCCAACATTAGGTCTTCCGACCAGGACAACTACAGATTTTTGCATAGGGGATTTCCTAATCTTTCTACGTCAACGCCACAAAACAACTTCAATGGTACCAGGCAGAATGGAGTCCAGCCGCAGTTCATCGTCGTTCAATAAAATGTCAGGCGACAATTGATAAGTCCCAGGGCTGCGATTACTCAAATCCAACGTGACCCGAATGTTATCAGCGGTCAGTTCTTCAAGCAAATTCATGGGACCAGATATGTAAAGATCAACTTTGTCTGGAGAAACATTGACCGTCAGACCTCTACCTAAGTTTACGATTTCAACCGGCACACCAACAAACTGGATCGATGACTGAATTGCTTCGATGCCTACTTCGACTGTGACCTGCTGGTTGCCAACAACAACGATGCCATCCTGCAGCTGCAGCTCCACGTTTATGCTGAAATCCTCATAAGCTCCACTTAAGTTAATGGGGACGGTATCAAGAAAAGCGGGCATTTCTTCAGCAAGGGCTGGATCAGAAGCATAAATAGTTACATTGGGTGGTGTGACCAGCAAACCAGTCAGGTGATAACCCTGGGCAATCGTGCCAGTGGTGACAATCTTAATAAATACGTTGCGGTAACCGACTAACTGCCTGATGGGCACTTCAACTGTGATGGAGGTTGGGTTTAGACTGACTCCTTCCACCAAGTTGCCTCGCCGGTCAATTGGACGTAGTTCAACGGTCCTGGTAATGGTGGTAGTGGTGCTGCTAAGGTCGACACTGGCGACAACATCGTTTACATCAGCCACTTTCGATTGCGGTCCAAGCAATTCCACTTTTTCACTGCTCAGGACTGCCTCACCAGCTTCATAGCTGATTGGTAGGTTACCGGTTTGCAGTAGGGTTATATCCAGAGTTTTTGTTGCAATTTGCTCTAGGGTGATGCTGATTTCAGAAGGATTTACTTCCAACACCTGTACTGGTTTGAACCCAGCCATATTGACCTCAGGTATGAGTTCATAGGAACCTGATGCAAGCCCGGAGAGACTAATTCGGGCGGAAATCTGGCTGAAATTTCGCGAAATCTGCGCATGAACCGATCGCGGTGCTTTTAATGTGATGGTAAGGTCAGCCGCACTTTGCTGAGTAATAAGCAAATCGGGGTTTAGCCCAAGAACAGTCAGGGGCACTGGGGTGTTGTATGACACGACCTCATTTGGATCGCTGGAGCTAACTGAAGACACCCAAACAATAACAGCCAGAATTAATGCTGTTAAGAAAATGGGCAGCAGTTTGAGGACTCGCTTTATAAAGTCCATCATTCTGTATCCTCCATCTGCTCTTCAGCCAGGTTTTTCTTAAAGAGCCGCCTCAATCGTTTCGAATCGACAGGCTGATTGGTTGCCATGATGGCGCGCATACTGTTAAGCAAGCGTTCACCGTCCAGGCGACGGATAAGGCGACCACGGTGGGCAATCGAGATCGTACCGGTCTCTTCTGAGACGACCACAGCCAGGGCGTCACTGACCTCGCTGATGCCCATTGCGGCGCGATGGCGCAGCCCTAAGGATCGGTCTGCCGTGCTGTTGAGGACACCACTGCTGGAAAGCGGCATCACACAAGCAGCCGCTTTGATGCGGTTTTCAAAGACGATCACGGCACCATCATGGAGGGGTGTATTCGGGTAGAAGATTTGTAGAAGCATTTGAGGGCTGACATCCGAATTTAACATCACTCCGTTTTTGTAGAACCGGTCTAACATTTCTCTTCGGGTCAGAACAATCAGCGCACCATGCCGCCGTTCTGCCAACTGGACCACAGCTTTGGTAATAGAAGTCAGGGTTTCTTCCAATTCTTGGGATGCTCTCGAGCCTTTTGGGTTTCTCCAGAATCGCAATTCACCCACACTGCCCATCCGTTCCAGACCCCGACGGATTTCCGGAGCAAAAATGACCGGTACCGCAATGATAAGAGCGGGTGAAACCGTTTGCACAAGCCATGAGAACGCAGGCAGATTGACCAGGGAGGTAAGTAAGAATACCAGGATAACAATCAGGAAGATGCCCCTTAACAGCGTCTGGGCATCGGTGTCCCGCAAAAGGTAAAGCAGCAAGCTGAAGAAGATGGTCACCAGGAGAATATCAAGCAGACTGGACCAGGTGAACCGCTCCAAAATGAACATGAGATTATTCCAAATTTCTTGCATCTTCTTTCCCTATTGTAAGAACTTAAGTATAACCTCATTCAAGCCTCTATCCTGAAATTTGGTCAGAGTTTAGAAGTATACGTACGGTAATGCTGGCATGTATACCCGATACGACTGGTAATCATGGCAGTTTGTGGTAATAAAAAAATTAATTGTTGGAAATTCTCTTGACCCAAACTTCCCCTGGCCACAAACCATTTTCTTTCAAAAATGAACCATAGGTCGATTGCGGTATGCCTTCGGGCAGGTCGTCCCCAGGCATGAATTCACATAGCCATGCTTCTTTGGAGGGTAAAACATCGTGAGGAACAGCCAGTAGCGTGAAGGCACCCTGCAGCCAGGCTTCAAGTAATGGAATAACCAGTGCGTTTGCAGCATGCTCTGTTCTGATTGGAGCCTGATTGGTCAATAACGCCAGGTTTTGGCGGGTGCTGAGCCGTTGGACCTGAATAACCTCATCCTCATAACCGAGTACCGGGGTAAGTTTTGCAGCCAACACATGATAAATCCGGTCGCAGGTCCAATCCTGATTTGTACCTGTTGAAATCAGATTACAGGCGGTTGGAAATTCGCTTTCCATGATTGAGCGCATACGCAATGGGTCTTGTTCGATCTGTCTCACCAGGGGCAGTCCCAAATTGTTGATCGCAAGCATGGTTTGCTGAAACGTTTCTTGAAACGTGCCCTCTGTCCAAATTACGACATCAGAGCGGGCGATTTTCTCTTCCTGGGGTGGCTGTGAGTTGATTTTGGTCCAGGCAAGGGTCTCGCTGTGACCACGGTTTTCCACCAGGCGTTCAAAACGCACCTGTTTATCGGCAGCTGCTGTCCAGATTTGATCACACAGGTTAACCACCTGGGATTCAAGCAGTTTAATAGCTTCGACCACCAAGATCGGGCGACTGCATCGTTCGATTTGGTCAGCAATAACCTCAGTAACCAGGGGGTGGACAATTTCTTCCAACTGCTTCATTTCAGTTGGGTCCGAAAAGACAATCCGTCCCAATTTACTGCGATTGATTTGCCCATCTGCCAATAGCAGGTCTTCCCCAAAATGATCAAGGATGGCGATGTAAGCAGGGGTACCAGGCAGGTAGCTGTCCTGGGCGGTCAGATCAGCATCAATCGTGCAGGCACCAAAATTAGCCAGGTAATTGCGGATGACGCTCTTCCCCGAAGCTATGTTTCCGGTCAAACCAATCACGAAAGGCTTCTGACTCATAACTAAAGTATACTGCAAACAATTTGCACCTAACGTAATCGTATTACGAGGTGCGTTAAGCTATAATTTCCTGTATGAATTCAGCACAATTTCTGACAGATTTCTTTAAACGGTTCAATCCTGTCCCGGGAAAACCGGTTGTTGTCGCTGTTTCCGGTGGGGCTGACAGCCTATGTTTGGTTCATCTTTTATTAGCTTCTGAACTGCAGATTATACCAGTCCACTACGATCATCAACTAAGACCTAAGTCGGCTGAGCAAGCCCAACAGGTTTTGGCATTGATGAAAAGTTGGGGACTTGAGCCTTTCCTAGGTGCTGGCGACGTGCGTGAAATTGGCAGAGCAAACAAAATGGGATTGGAAGAAGCCGCCCGCAATTGCAGATATGGTTTCTTGACCAATATCGCTAAAGAATTCGACGCGCAAGCGATCCTGACCGCCCATCATCTGGATGACCAGGTCGAGACTGTCCTGATGCATTTTTTGCGAGGAAGCGGAATCAATGGATTGAGCGGGATGCGTCCGGTTGAGGTGCTTCAACAATTTTCAAAAGAAATTCCGGTTTGGCGACCACTTCTGGACACCAACAAAGAAGAAATTCTGGTGTATTGTCAGGAAAATGACATAGAGCCAATCGAGGACGAATCGAACAAAGATCTTCGTTTTTATCGTAACCGTTTGCGACATGAGCTGATTCCTCAAATTGATGCAATCCAACCTTCCTTCCGTGCAATTTTGGCACGGAACGCCAAAGTGATCGAACTTGACCGCCAGGTGCTCGTAAAACTGACAGATCGCGCATGGCAAGATTGCCTCGTAGAGGAATTTCCAGGAAAAGCCGTGCACTTTTCACGCTCAGAATGGAAAAAACTGGATGAAGCTATTCAATACCGGCTTCTCATCAAGGCAGCCAACTGGCTGGTACCCGGGCTGCGCGATCTTGGTTTCCTGGAATTGCAGCGTGCAAAAAATGCGATAGACAAACTTATGGCCAGGGCTGATTTTAAGTCTGGTATGTGGATTCAGAATCAAGAAAAAACCTTTTTGCTCTCGTTGGGCCAATTCGTATTGCCACAATCTGAATTTCCTCAGTTGCCTGATTCCAATTCACTCAAACTTACGCTTAAAAAACCAGCAAAACTTCAGGCTGGTTGGCAAATCAA
>JBCFBG010000124.1:0-1167 GCA_038562515.1 Anaerolineaceae bacterium | reverse complement strand
GAACTGATGAGCCTGGTACGAACCTCTGACCCTGACCTGCGTGCGCGGGCTTACCAGGAGCTGTATCGGGTTTATGGTGAGGATGCCCCAATTTTGGGTCAAATTTACCAGAATGTTGTGCGCGACTGGAAAAACGAGAATGTCGGTTTGCGCGGCTATAAAAGTCCCATCTCGGTGCGCAACACCGTCAATGACCTGCCAGATGAAGTCATCGATACGCTGCTTGAAGTCGCCCGGAAAAATATCGGCATTTTCCATCGCTATTTCCAGCTTAAAGCCCGCAAGATTGGCATGGACAAATTGCGCCGCTATGACATTTATGCGCCTGTAAGCGAATCGGACAAACGTTACAGTTACGATGAAGCGACCGCCATGACCTTTGAGGCTTTCGAGCGTTTTGATCCCAAGTTTGCCCAATTGGCACATCGTGTGTTTGACCAGGAACACGTGGACAGTGAAGTACGCAAGGGCAAGATGGGCGGGGCCTTCTGCTCAACCCTGGGTCCGGACCTCACCCCCTGGGTGATGCTTAACTACCAAGGCAAGGCTGACGATGTTTCCACTATGGCGCACGAACTGGGGCACGCCATCCATTCCATGATGGCAGAAGAACACAGTATTTTTACCCAGCATGCCTGTTTGCCGTTGGCAGAAACTGCCTCCACCTTCGGCGAAATGACCCTAACCGATCTTCTGCTCGAACGTGAAACGGACGAGGGCGTTAAGCAGGATATCCTCTTCGGACAACTGGATGATGCTTTCGCGACCATCATCCGACAAATCTACTTTGCCTTGTTTGAACGCGAAGCACACGAGATGATTGCCAACAATGCGTCGGTGGATGAACTGAACGAAGCCTACCTGGCAAACCTGAAAGAAGAATTTGGCGACTCGGTGGATGTTTCGGACGAATTCAAATACGAATGGGTTTCCATTCCGCACATTTATGGCACCCCGTTTTATGTGTATGCTTATGCTTTTGGTCAGCTGCTGGTCTTTGCGTTGTATAAACGCTACCAGGAAGAAGGCGAAAGCTTCAAACCGAAGTACATGCGCATTTTGTCTGCGGGTGGCTCGATCGCTCCGATCCCGTTACTGGCAGAAGCCGGTCTGGACGTCACCAAAGCAGAATTCTGGCAAGGCGGCTTTGATGTGATTGAGGGCTTG
>JBCFBG010000123.1:0-1206 GCA_038562515.1 Anaerolineaceae bacterium | reverse complement strand
TGTGAGGGGGTCAGCACATAGTATACAGTTTATGAACAAGGGATACGGCAAATACAGGGATAAGTGTCTAGAATTGGGAGGGATCACGTATTCTCAATTGGAGACATATCGACATGCGAATTACCACCCCTTTAGATTATCAAGAGTTGCGAAGCATCAGCCCAAAGGCAGCCAGGCAGGCGATACTCCAGATACTGAATGCCAATAATGGCAAAGTGAGCGCAACAGCCAGGACATTAGGGGTAACGCGGAGAACGGTATATAAGGCGGTATTGAAGCGTAATGCTGGAAATCTAGATGATGCATCCCGGGTACCCAAAGTGGTGCACAATAAGACACCAAAAGAGATAGAAGAGAAGGTGCTGCAGCTCAAGAGGAAAACGAACTATGGACCATTGCGGCTAAAAGAGGAACTGGAAGCGGTATATAAGATCAGTTTATCGGAGCATACGATCCGTAATATCGTGAGAAGGAACCGGGAGAACATAAAAAACAAACAACACAAACCGCATAAGAAAGGACCGCGACCGTTTGTAGATTGGTACGCAGCCAGGCCATTTGAGGTGGTACAGATTGATTTGAAGTATGTTGTGGATCAAAAAGCGCTTTCCATGGCTCAAATCGACCATATTTATGCCCATAACCTCCCAATTTACCAGTGGAGTGCCATGGATGTGAACTCACGCTTCAAATTGATCGCTTACTCAGACGAAAAGAGTTGGACCAATGGCTTGACATGGTTCCTCTGGGTTACTTCCTGGTTAAGGAGTCACGGCGTCTCCAACCAGATCGTTTATACCGTTGATCATGGAGAAGAGTTTGGTGGTAAGTCCTGGTATAAGCTCGTCGAGCTCAGAAAACTACTTTCTGGTTTCGGTTGTAAGCTAATCCAGAATCATCTCAAACATCCCGAAGAAAATGCCCATCTTGAACGCTCCCACCGCACAGATGACGACGAGTTTTATATCCCCCGAATTCTCAAGATCTCTAACAGACAAGAATTCTTCTCTGAAGCCTTCAACTACATGTACTACTACAATGCGGTTAGAAAACATTCCGGCATCAATCGTGAAACCCCTGTAACACGTCTATTTGCTCAGGAACCTTACCTTGATGCTAGAATTAAATTTGTTCCACCTCTGATCCTGGATAATATCTCTGTTAATCTCGGTAACTGGAGTGGATACCATGTGCTGGCTCAGCACC
>JBCFBG010000069.1:0-6762 GCA_038562515.1 Anaerolineaceae bacterium | reverse complement strand
CTGGTCATTTCATCAGCAGGAGTAATCCATTGGTGGGGAGTACCATCAGAGATCCAGGGGGTAATGCCACCATGAAGGTGAAGCGTTGCCCGGTTCTGTGAGAAACACATCATACGATCCATCATGCTCAGGTTGGGTTCACCACAAATCGGGTTGCGGACACCATCAAGCACAGAACCCTGGTCAACCGGATCTGTCATCTCCATTGGACCCATACCAGAGCCCATGAAGGTGGTATCAACTGGAAGGAATAGATCGCCGTCAGCGCCAGTTGGTAAGAGATTATAGAAAACAATTCGAACAGGGCGATCTTTATTAGCCTGGATGATTGGG
The DNA here is from genome assembly GCA_038562515.1 of Anaerolineaceae bacterium. Lineage (GTDB taxonomy): Bacteria > Chloroflexota > Anaerolineae > Anaerolineales > Anaerolineaceae > Mesolinea. Next base: position 6,429 of record JBCFBG010000069.1, on the reverse strand, counting down.
CCTAAATAGTGGGGTTTGCCAATACCTACTGCCTGGCTGCCATCAGGCATCAATGCCGGCGTTGTTGTCCCATCCAGCAAGTGATTTACAAGAGGTTCACTCTCGCTCCAGGAAGCATTTGCCGCTGTTTCAAGCTGCACATACTCACGTAAAAGCGTTCCCTGGGCTGGTAGTGAGGAGTTCATTTGCTCACGATGCTGCACAAGTGCGATCACATAATAATCAGCACCTGGGAAAGTGGTTGTGTCGGGAACTCCCAGCGGAACGTATTGACCAAGATTGTTTGTTGCTGCAGCACAGCTACCAGCAACAGAAGGGTCGCACAGGAGAGGGAGTTCGTTCTGAAACTTCTTAATACCTGTACCGGTCACATATCCGGACCCGGAGTTGGTAAGGTTTATGGCGGTGACTGTACCAACATCAATTTGAGCAGTAGCGGTCGCCGACATGCCACCACCCAAAGAGTCAGAAATGGTCACAGTTGGAACACTGGTGTATCCTGCTCCATAGGTATTCACAACAATCGATTGCACATCTATTGTGGAGGTCACAATCGCATTGTCCAAAACGTTAACCTTTTGCTGGTTTTGGAGCTGTCCCGCGCTCGGGTTCATGAAACTTTCTTGTCTGGCTTCCTGGGCAGCATTAAACTGCCGGCGATTTAATGGGTTAAATTGGGTGCCGTCCCGAATCACCACATTGGGAGCCCGGGAATAGCCTGAGCCAGGATTGTCGATGACCACACCAGTGATCACACCAGTGACAGTATCCCAGGTAACATGACCTTTAGCTTGAACACCACCGACACCGTCAGGATAATCAAAATCTACTGTGGGTAGGGTATAACCGCTGCCACCATAGGTGAGTGCCAAACTGTAGACACTACCAAAAGCGGTGGCTGTTGCGTCGGTCGTTGCTCCACCGCCAGTGATGGCTACAGTAGGTTGGATGTAAGCCATACCTGTGTTGGTGACATCGATTGCGACCACGGTGTTGGTGGAACTGACCACTGCGTCTGCCATGGCACCAGTTCCAGCGCCAGTAAAGCTAACTGTGGCTGAGGTGTAATTGCTACCAGGATCTGTTAAATTGATGCTGGTTATTGCCCCATTGGCACCCACAGTGGCAGTCGCTGTGGCACCAGTACCATCACCTGTAATGGTGACAGCTACATCTGGCATTGTCAAGGCGCTGAGACCCCAGTTGGGATAGGGTCCAAAATAGTGTGGGACGACGCTTTCGTCCGTTGGCGAAGTTGGAACTGCTGCTGGGGTCGCGTCGACCTTGGCTGTTAGGCCGCCTGAAAGTAAGGAGACCATCAACAGTATGAGAACTGTTGCGCTAAGAATTTTGTGCTTATACATTATCTACTCCTTTGTTAATTGTCATTTGGGGATGACAGCCAGAAACTGATCCAGCTGCCTGGGAAAAAACTTGATCAAAACGATCTTGCATAAACTGGGTTTTGAAGGTCGTGCGAGAAGTCACAATCACGCTCACTTGTTACCGATTGTTACCAAAATGGTTATAAAAATTAAACTGTGCATCGATACTTACCTCTATAAGTAGTATAGGAAATTTAAACCTTGGTGCTGTGAGAATTGTTTAGTCTTAATAGGTGACAATTGGCGGAATTGCCCAGATTGTGATGCCAATCGCGCAGAAAACGCAAATGTTCAATGACATTTGCACTTATTTGCCAATGAATGAGGATTCGGCTTGCTCAAGTTGGTTTCTGGCTAACGCGGAGCAATAAATTATCAAGAATCAAAACATCTTGGGAAAATGCAAAAATTTAAAACTAAAGCCCAGGAACGCATTGGATCCAGCCTTTTGAGCAGTTTCTGATTACCAGGAATTTGAAGGTTAATTAATGTAAAGAATGCAAATGATTGTAAACATTCTCAAATGGCACAAAGTCTACTTACTATTTATCATATAGAAGGAACATGCGAGAGGAGTTGTCATGAAAAGCAATAAGTCCATTCTGATAATTGAAGACGATCCACCCTTACAACAAACCCTTGCTTTGATGTTCCGGCAAAGAGGTTATAAAGAGGTCAGCACTACCCCTAACCTCAACGCTCTGGTCATCCTGGCAAGTCATCCGTTTGATCTAATTGTTCTGGATCTGGATCAATCCTGTGATTATTGTCTGTCTCTGTTCTTTAAAATCAAGAAAAACTATCCGGACTTGCCGGTCATATTACTCTCCCCCAATTCTGAAACCGACTCTCTTCCTTGTTTTGAGGAAGAAAAAGCCTGGATGATCATCCGAAAACCTTTTGAACCCAGTTTCCTATTAAAGAGTATTCATTCGATTACAAGCACTCCCCTGGCGCACCCCTATCTGCCACTTGTAGCGACTATCTAATCTAAATCTCTCACTCAACCAATCGATAGCCGACATCACGCACGGTAATCAGATGTTGTGGATCCGAGGTATTCTTTTCAATTGCTTTTCGAATTTTATGAATATGCCACCGTGTTATATCTCTGGCTTCAATTTTCGTACAACTGTATCCCTGTGATTGTTTAACCAGGTCTTCGAATGGAACCGTATTAGGCGAATTTTGCATAAGCGTCACCAGGTAATCAAACGATGAGGACGGCAAGGAAATGATGTTGTTATCAATCGAGAGATGACGCGTTTGTAAGTCTGCCTTGATGCCCCCACAACTAATAAACCGCTCTGCGCTTCGGTCTGAAACTCCTGACGGTTCAGTAACCGGTTGTAAACCTTGAGTGGATACAGAACCTAATTCGGCTAACAAATCCTGCACCTGCGAAATGATCTCTTTCTGTCTTTGCGGTTGCTTGTTTTCTTCTAAAATCTTATTGACGCGTTCCAGGATGGCTGGCGGGTCAATTGGTTTCAAAAGAAAATCTCGTGCACCTCCACGCACTGCCTGCATAGCTGCATCCAGCGTGGCATGTGCGGTCAGGATAATCACTGGCAATTCGGGGTCTATCTGGTGGATCTCCGGAAGAAGGTCCACCCCCAACGCATCCGGAAGTTTGATGTCGAGAAAAATGAGTGAAAAAGTGTCTTCACGCAATTTCAGCAAACCTTCTTGCCCAGTCCCTACCATTACAGGTGCATACCCTGACCTTTTAAGGATTGCCCCAAGAGTTTGACGTAAGGCTGGTTCGTCGTCTATGATCAATATCTTGTTCATCAATATTTTCCTCCTTCAAGCATCTACATAGAACTCGACGGGAGCCAGACTGTAAATTCTGCTCCCTGATCATAATTTCGGGCACTGAGCCGTCCATGGTGCCGTTGAATAATCTCGTAACTGATCGCAAGACCCAGACCTGCACCCTTTACCTTGGTGGTCTGAAATGGTTCAAACATACGTTCTAAATATTGAGGTGAAATACCAGGACCGGTATCTCGCATCACCACGCCAACTTCTCGATTTTCAGGGCTTCCATGCACGAAAACCACCTCCAATCGACCACCTTCTGGCTGCATAGCTTCGATAGCGTTGGTGCAGATATTTATAAATACCTGTTTGATCTGGTCCTTATCACCCTTGGTATCCCATTGTTCATCCGCTGGTGGATTCATAACCCATTCTACTTTTCCTGTTGCCAACTGCCCTTGCAAAAGACCTCGAACTTCAGATACCGTTGAGTGCAAGTCGAAAGTTAATTCAGTTCTTGATGTCGAAGGGCGATAAATTTCCCTTAGTTGACCGACCAGGTTGGCAATCCGTTTAGTTTCAGCAGTGGCAATTTCCAGGTACTCCCAAATTTGTTCGCGTGGGTCAACATCCTCCCGGATGAGATAAAGACTGTTATTAATTGTTTGCAGCGGGTTGTTGATCTCGTGAGTTATCGATGCCAGCATCCTTCCCATCGCAGCAAGTTTTTCGGACTGCACAAGTTGTTCATGCATGATCAAACCTTCTGCAATCAGGTTCTCCAAGTCCCTGTTCAGTCGCTTTAATTCTTCTTCTTTACGTTTAAATTCAGTTTGGTCACGCAGACTGGCAAAAAACTCGGTAAATTCTCCCTCTTCATTCTTGAAGACAATGGCATTACATGTCACTGGAGTAACTTTCCCTGAATTGGTAACAAGTTCTAACTCGAAGTCACGGATGCTGGATTCTTTAAATACAATTTCGAATGCTTTTGAGGCTTTTTCTTTGTCTGTGAATAATTCCAAAAAATCTGAGCCAATCAGTTCTTCGCGCGAAAGGTTTGTGACTGCAATTGCAGTCTCATTCACGTCCGAGATCAAACCAGATCGCTTTACGGTCATCAATGCGTCCATGTTAATTTCAATCAGCCCACGATTGTATCGATTCATCCTCACAAGGTTCTTTTGTGCTTGCTTAATTTTCGTGATGTCAATCCCCACTTCGAGAATCATCGTAGTGCCATCTAGCATGTAAGGATAGTCATAGACATCATAAATCCTGCCATCAGGACCCTCCCATTCCCAATGATGGGAATTGTTAGTTTCTAATGGTTTAAAAGACTCACAAATTTCGCAAGGCTTGCTTCGGTTAAACAAAAGCTCGTGACAGGTCTTTCCTGCTGGATCACCAAAATGTTCCCGAAAATAGCGGTTTGCATTAACAATTTCATGGTTTTGCGACAGTAGAACCAGGTATGCTGGAAGGATATCAACCAGGGTTTCGAATCGTAACCGTTCTCTTGCCAAAGACGCTTGCTCAGAAGCCAATCTCTCTTCGATATTCTGTTGGGCAATCCGGTTGGCCTCGTTTAGTTCTTTGGTTCGTGCAGCTACAAGATCTTCAAGCTGACAATTGATCGATTGAAGCGCTTGTTTCGCCTCAACCTGGTCAGTAATTTCTATTGAATATAGACGAAGGTGATGGATTTCCGGCAGGTAGCGCAGCGTCTGCCTGAACCAGGAATCTCCAGTCTGGATGTCACGGTTTTTATCTTGACCAACTCCACTTTTTAACTCAGACAGGAAGGGGGAAATATCTTGTAGCAAAGAATTGAAGCAATCTTGCTCCCTTGAATCCAGGCAAAACTTCTTAGCCGACTCGTTTTGATAAATTATCTGGCCATCTAAATCGATTTCAATCACGGGATGAGGGTTATTTTCCGGGAACGACGCCAGCCATTCCTGATGTAAAGCATTGCGCTTGTCTTCGGTAATGTCGGAGAAAATCACGCCAAATTTATGGTCCGCTAATTTGTACGCAAACACCTGGTAATATCTGTCTAGTGCCGAATGAGCTTCAAATTTTTCCGGAGTCCCACTTCGAACTACCTCGCTAAATCGTTCCAGCCAAATAGGGTTATCCAGCGGCAAAATTTCCTCGTGCGTTCTTCCGACCACCGTCTGCCTTGAAAGACCGGTTAATTTCTCAAAGGCTGGGTTAACATCCAGGAATTTATAATCAATAGGGGTGCCATCGCCGTCATAAATCAATTCATGCAGCCCGAAACCTTCCGACATACTCATAAACAAGCTGCGGTAGTTCTCCTCATATTCCGAATCTATCAATATGGGATTTTGTTGGATCGGTATTTGAATGGTTGCCATAAGCTCCGCCTTCTGTTTAGCTCATAGTAGAAAAGAGCGGAAATGAGTGATGATAAACCCAACAAGGCAGGGTGTTTTGACAATCCCGGAATGAAGGGGACGATAACGAAGACTTAATTACCCAAATTATACTGGAATTGTCTGTGGATTACTCTCCATAAATTCAAAATCTACAAAATGAACTTTGTGCGTCATTGTGGCGACTTTGCTGATGGTTTCATGAATGGAGCAATATTTGGCGGCGAGGTCGACAAAGCGCAGGAATTGAGTTTCGTCCGCCTTGCCATAAACCGTGATTTCCATATTGACCCATTCCAGCGTGGTAGGAACTTTTTCACGTTTTTGACCGGTGACAACAATTTCTATTTCGGGGATTTCCGATTTTCTTTTTTCAAGTATTTCAATTAAGGTGTAGTAAAAACAAGAACTTAACGCGCCTAAAAGCATGTCGTATGGAAATACTTCGCCTTCTTTAGCGCCAATTTTGACAATCGCTCTGTCGGTTTCCATTGTGTAATCTTGTGGTTTGTATGTGGTTTGTACTTGTAGCATTTCACCTTCCTGATGTTTTGTTATTGTTGTTCATTATACAGAAAGTAACGGGATGATTCAATTGTTTGTACGGGAGATTCTTGTAATTTACCGAACCAACACATGCGTTGTTGGTCGTCCCGCTGTTGAGCGCGACACTCTCCATTGACTGAAACCTTCCACAAAATTCCACAATCTTAAGGGGTCAGCTGCGATCGAACTAAATCTTCTCAACTACCCAGAAATGCGATAAACCCAGGCGCTGCAATGGTGTTCTTTCCAATGCCTGCAACGCTGATCTTAATACCTTACCAAATCGTGGTTTGCGCTCGATGATATTATCGTACGCGCCAAAAATCGTTCGC
>JBCFBG010000122.1:0-1249 GCA_038562515.1 Anaerolineaceae bacterium | reverse complement strand
CTTTACAAGCCTTAGTTAAACCCAAACGGGCTTGATTTCCGGTCTAACCTGTGGTAATATCTGTGTGTTAGTCAGTTCAATACTTTTCAAGTCGAAAAGTGGGCAGTAGTCCACTTTTTTATTTAGAACTGAGATTGTGTTTATTTTGGAGAAAGAAAACGATGAAAAGCGAATTTGCATTAGCCTTCAATGAGGTCCTGGAAGAACGAGGTTTACCACGGGATGTAATTTTGGGTGCACTTGAATCAGCCATGGTATCCGCATACCGTAAAGCCGTTGGCGTATCTGCCGCCCAGGATGTTCAGGTCGTGATGGACTTCGATACTGGTAGCATTAGCGTTTTTGCTGAAAAAGAAGTAGCTGACAGCATATTCGATGATCGCACGGAAGTCTTGTTAGAAGAAGCTCGCAAACACTATCCTGATTGCGAAATCGGAGACCTGGTGATGGTCGAATCGACCCCCAGAGACTTCGGTCGTATCGCAGCCAGCACGGCGAAGCAGGCTATTCAACAGAAAATTCGAGATGCTGAAAAACAGCGTCAGTATGAGCATTTTGTAAAACAAGTAGGCGAGATCACCAGCGGTATCGTCCAGGCGGTTAACTCACGCCAGGCAACCATTGGTTTGGATATGAAGGCTGAAGGCATCATGCAGAAAAAAGACATGATCCCCAATGAACGCTTCCGTATTCATGATCGGATTCGTGCCTACGTGGTCAGTGTCGAGGATACCTCCAAGGGGCTGCAAATTGAGCTTTCACGCGGACATCGCAACTTCTTACGCCGCTTGCTCGAAAACGAAGTACCTGAGATCTATCATGGTATTGTTGAGATTCGCTCAATCGCCCGCGAGCCTGGTCAACGTGCCAAGGTTGCTGTTTCTGCGACCCAGCAGGGAATTGACCCGGTTGGTGCCTGTGTTGGTCAGCGTGGTGTTCGCATCCAGGCGATCGTACGAGAACTCCACGATGAGAAGATCGATGTGATCGAATGGAGTCCGGACGCAGCTGTTTACATCAGCAAAGCCATCAGTCCTGCCCGGGTCTCTGGTGTTTACCTGAACCCTACAATTTACGAACACAAGACTGCCACCGTAGTTGTGCCTGAAGATCAACTCAGCCTGGCAATCGGTCGTGAAGGTCAAAACGCACGCCTGGCGGCTAAGTTGACTGGCTGGCGGATTGACATCATGAGCGTTTCTGAGGCAGCTGCGAAAGCGTTGGTCAAGCTTCGTGAAGATAAAAGCCT
>JBCFBG010000121.1:0-1252 GCA_038562515.1 Anaerolineaceae bacterium | reverse complement strand
CACACCAACAAGAAACCGGAGGATGAAGAGACATGCCCCAAGTTAATCTTACCCTAGATCGCGAAGAAGTGGTAGCCCTTTTTTTGAAAGAACGCAATGAAGCCTTTGCCTATTTGATGGAAAAAATCCTGAATGCTTTTCTTCTGGCCGAATCCGAGGAACAAATTGGTGCAGCCAGGCATGAACGAGCCGCAGAGCGAAAGGATTACCGCAACGGAACCAGAGAACGAGCCCTTGTCACCAGGATTGGAACACTGATCCTAAGAGTGCCCCGCCATCGGGATGTTCCTTTTGTTACCACGATCTTCGACAACTACCAAAGAAGTGAAGCGGCTTTACTTAGCACGATGATGGAGATGGTCATTCAAGGCGTCTCCACAAGAAAGGTAACCGATGTGGTGGAGACCTTATGTGGAGCCAGTTTCTCAAAGTCTACGGTGTCTGAGTTATGTAAACGCCTGGACGAGAGCATCAATCAGTTTAAGAACAGAGCTCTGACAGCCCATTATCCCTTCATCATTACGGATGCGAAATACTTTAAGGTGAGAGAAAACCACCGGATCGTCTCCAAAGCCTTTATGGTGGCCATGGGCATTACGGAAGATGGACAAAAAGAGATCATTGGGTTTGATGTCTATGAAACAGAAGCTGAGGGCACCTGGAAACAGTTTTTAACCAGCTTGAAAGGCCGGGGCCTTAAGGAGGTCAGTATGATCACCTCCGATGCCCACAGTGGTTTGATCGCTGCAATGAAGGCGGTTTTCCCTGAAACGCCCTGGCAAAGGTGCCAGTACCATTTCCAGAAGAATATTCTTGAGCAGGCACCGAAAAGAGAACGGGCAGGATTACAAAGCGAGTTGCGTGAGATGTTCAATGCGGAGACGATGGTGAAAGCACGCCAACGCAGAGACGAGATCATCAGCGACTACAAAGGGGTTGCTCCAAAAGCGATGGAAGTATTGGATGAGGGCTTTGAAGAAGCCATGACGGTGATGCTGCTGCCGGAAAGAATGCGCATTGCCCTTCGCACCTCCAACCATCTGGAGCGTGAAAACGGTGAGCTGGCCCGCCGCTACAACGTGATTCGGATCTTTCCCAATGTAGAATCCTTAACCCGCCTAATGGGTGCTGTGTTACTTGAACGGCATGACGTCATGAGCAGCCGGAGACCGTTCTTCTCCAAACAAAGATACACCGATGCCATTCAAGCCATTAAACCAGAACTCCTTAAAATTGCTCAGGAACAGGTTAA
>JBCFBG010000120.1:0-1296 GCA_038562515.1 Anaerolineaceae bacterium | reverse complement strand
GGGACTGATGCAAGGAGAGGTGACAATTCGGGTGTCACGCTGCGACTGCAGGTGACTCAATAATTGCTTCGTACTCGACAGGTGTCAAACGACCCAACCGGGCTTGCCGCCGACGACGGTGATACGTCTGCTCGATCCACGTCACGATCGCGATTCTCAACTGCTCCCGACTCACCCACCGGCGACGGTCGAGAACGTTCTTCTGCAGCAGGGCGAAGAATGACTCCATGGCCGCGTTGTCGCCAGCAGCACCGACCCGGCCCATCGACCCAACAAGGCCGTGGCAAGCCAGACTCTGAGTGAATTTCCTTGATCGAAACTGACTGCCACGGTCGCTGTGTACCGTGCATCCGCCCACATCACCACCCCTGCGGGCCACCGCCATCTCGAGAGCGTCAACAGCCAACCGGGCCTTCATCCGCGCACTCATCGAGTAGCCGACGATCCGGCCCGAGTAGACGTCCTTGATCGCACAGAGGTACAGCTTGCCCTCATCGGTGTGGTGTTCCGAAATGTCGGTCAACCAGAGCCGGTTCACGCCATCGGCTGTGAACTTGTGCCGGGTCCGACCGTCCTCGTCGACCACGGCACACAGGTCGTCGTGGACGGGTGGACCGGGCTTCTTTCCATTCTTACCCCGGCCCTTGCCGAAGGCTGAGAACCAGGAGTTGGTCGAACACAACCGCCACGCGGTGCGCACTGCCATGGGATGGCCGGCCGACTCTGCTTCATCGGCGAGGTATCGGTATCCGAACTCGGGATCGTCGCAGTGGGCGTCGAACAGGGCGTTGGCCCGGTACGCTTCGACGATATCGGCTTCAGGGACCGGCGTGGCCAACCACCGGTAGTAGGGCTGGCGCGAGAGCTTCAAGACCCGGCACGACACCGCCACGGGAATACCGTCGACGGCGAGCTCTCTCACGAGCGGGTAGAGCCTTTTGACGGCAGATTCGCCTGCGACAGATACGCAGCCGCGCGGCGCAGGACTTCGTTCTCTTGCTCCAACAGGCGAGTCCGCCGCCGCAGCTCCCGCAGTTCAGCGGATTCGTCGGTGGTATTGCCGAGCTTGTTACCAGCATCGATCTCGGCCTGGCGGAGCCATTTCGCGATGGTGCCTTCGTGGACGCCGAAGTCCTTGGCGATCTGTCCGATCGTGGTCTTCTCGTCGCGGTTCAAGGCCACGCGGACGACGTCATCGCGGAACTCTTTCGGATAGGGCTGGGGCATGGTGTCTATCCTTCCAGGCTTGCCTGTGTACAAGCCAGATCAGATGTCACCAAACCCTGCATCAGTCCC
>JBCFBG010000068.1:4457-7137 GCA_038562515.1 Anaerolineaceae bacterium | reverse complement strand
TGGGTGTTGCTTATCGTCCGGTTTCCGAAATGCCAACCGATCTGAGTGCTGAAAATCTTGAACAAGACTTGATTTTTGTGGGTCTAATCGGTATGATCGACCCCTCCAGACCAGAAGTCAAGCCGGCTCTCAAAGAAGCCCAAACCGCAGGTATCCGCTCAGTCATGATCACGGGCGACTACCCCAACACGGCGAAAGCGATTGCTGAAGATATCGGTCTGCTACAGCCCGGTCACCAGGTTTTGACAGGCGCTGACATTGAAGATGCGACTGAAGAAGAAATGCGCGAGATCGTCAGGATCACTGATGTATACGCCCGCGTCAGCCCCGAACACAAGATGAAGATCGTTGATGCCCTGCGCGATAATGGGGAAGTGGTGGCAATGACCGGCGATGGCGTCAACGATGCTCCTGCCATCAAGCGTGCAGATATTGGCGTCGCCATGGGCATCACCGGTACCGATGTGGCAAAAGAAACAGCCGATATGGTCCTGACTGATGACAACTATGCTTCCATCGTTTCTGCGGTTGAGCAGGGTCGTATCATCTATAGCAACATTCGCAAATTTGTCTACTACCTGATCTCTTGTAACATTGCCGAGATCATGATCATTTTCCTGGCAATCTTGCTGAACTGGCACACTCCCCTTGCTCCCATCCAATTGCTTTGGCTAAATCTGGTCACCGATGGCGCGCCTGCATTGGCACTGGGAACTGAGAAGGGTGATCCCGATATAATGGAACATCCGCCACGGCCGTCTAGCGAACCGATCATCAATAAATTTATGGTTCGCGGCATTATCGTCCAAACCCTCGCCATCACAGCGGCAACCTTGGGCGCTTTCTGGCTGGGCGGTGGTGCACTGAAGACTTCCACAGTAGAGGCTCGGATTTTGTCTGAAACCTTTGCATTTGTGACACTCTCGCTCTCAGAACTTTTCCGAGCTTATACTGCTCGTTCTGAGTATTATCCTCTGACCAAGATCGGCATCTTCTCCAGCAAGAATATGAACCTGGCTGTGCTGGTTTCCGTTGTCCTGGTGTTGCTGGTAGTGTATGTGCCCTTCCTCCAGGTAATTTTTGACACCGTCTCCCTGCGTTGGATCGATTGGGCTGAAATTTTACCGCTGGTATTGATTCCTTCTATCGCCGCTGAGGTGATGAAGGCCATCAGTTACAAGAAGCATCTGAAAGAACGTGCTGCTGGAAAAATATAGTTTTCCATTAGTATAGTAGTTATAGAGCTCCAGGTAATGGAGCTCTATTTTTTTCTGACATTGGGGAGGCTCGGGAAATTTTCGGTTCGCTGCCATACTCCATGCCTGAGGTTCGAAGGCGGCGGTGTAGCATTGCTCGTGGTTGCCGGGCGATTGATAATTATTGGATCAAACTCAGACTGTAGGGTTCGGCGAAAAGGGCGGGGGTGCCGCCGGTGTGCCAGAATAGTATTTTTTCTTCGGGCTCAAAAAAACCTTTGCGGATCATATCAATCAGTCCAGCCACCGCGCGCCCTGTGTAGACAGGGTCGAGCAGGATGCCTTCTGTGCGGGCTAACAATTTCACAGCCTCAATCTCAGCGGAGGTCAGCACACCGTATCCCGCCCGGCAATAAGAGTCGTTAATCAGCACTTTCTTCGGCGTGACCGACCAGTCATATTCTGATTCTTTTGCAGTTTGATTGACCAGATCTGCGATTTGGACAGAAAACGGCTCAGATTTGAATTCAATACTGATACCAAGCACCTTGCCCTTGAAACCAGTAAGCCTTGCTCCCAAAATCAAGCCAGCCTGTGTGCCACCTGAGGAACTGGCAAAGACGATCCAGTCTGGTTCCAATCCTTGCTCGCTCAACTCGCGCATCGCGTTCAGGTACCCCAAGGCACCGATCCAGTTCGAGCCACCATAAGGGATGAGGTAGGGTTTCAATCCAGATAGATCGGCTTGCGTAAAACGCTCCTGTAATTCCTGGTCTCGATTGGCTTTGGAAGTAAAGAAAATCTGAGCGCCGCTGAGTTTATCCAGCAGCAGGTTGCCTTGTGCTTCAATTGGTTCCTCACCAGCCAGGATCAGCTGACAGCCCAACCCGAGTTTCGCGGCAGCGGCTGCCACCTGGCGGCAATGATTCGATTGGACTGCGCCAGTGCTGATCAGGGTTTTTGCGGCTTTTGACAGGGCATCGGCAGCCAGGTATTCCAGTTTCCGGGTCTTGTTCCCACCCATGCCGAGACCAGTGAGATCGTCACGCTTGATAAAAAGCTGAGGTCCGCCGAGGATTCGGGATAATCGCGGTAAGGATTCTATTGGTGTTGGCAAGTTTGCTAATGGTATACGCTCAATCATTGTGAACCTGTTTTTGATTTTCCGATTTTCCCCGTCTACGCATGAAATCCAGCAGTTTGGGCAGGGTTCGTGTGTAAACCTTGTAGAGCAGAGGGCGAGGGCTGTAATCCCAAGCGCCAATATAGCGGGCGGTGATACCGTTGAACCCCTGTTTGAATCGGTAGACTCCCCACATGGAGTCGGTTTCATCAAATACATCCGGCGCGCCCCACATATCATAGGTGTGGCAGCCCAACTGCTTGGAAAGGCGCATGGCTTCCCATTGTAGTAAATGGTTTGGCATGAGCTCGCGGTACTGCTCGGTGGACATGCCGTACATATAGCGGCTGGTTCCATTGAA
>JBCFBG010000068.1:1850-4357 GCA_038562515.1 Anaerolineaceae bacterium | reverse complement strand
GATCGTGTCTTCTGGATCCACTCCAAAAAAACATTGGACTCCAGCCATTTTGTTTTTTTGATTCTGCCCACTGCAAGGTTTGCAGAATATGGGCATCCGGGAATTCGGTAAGAATCTGATCCCAATCTTTGATTTGCTCAGAAGCCAGTTGGTACATGCTAATCAGCATTCCTTCCTGCACGGAATTTCAGATACAGCTTGTAGAGCAAAGGTTTGTAGACTTTGATAAAAGCCGGGCTGGTGCGCACAATTTGACCACCAAAACCACGTTTGAAGCGGTAGACGCCCCACAGTCCATCAGAACGATCGGAAAAATTGGCTTCAAGCTCGTCTTCCCCGGCATCCGGGATGCCCCACAGGTCGTACTCAACCGCACCCTGCGCTTTTGCCCAACGCATCGCTTCCCACTGAAGCAGATATGTGGGCATGAGGTTGCGCTGATTGTTATCGGAAGCGCCGTAAAAATACCAGGAGCGCGAACCCGACAGGAAAAGCATCAGGTAAGCCAGGGGAGTGTCTTCATAATAAGCCGCCAACAGAACGCATTTTCCGGAAGGCGAAAAACTATCGAAAACCTTTTGGTAGTAATCGAGGTTGTGCACCGCAAAACCATCGCGGTTCCCAGTGGTGAGCATCATCTCATAAAAGCCCTTAACATCAGTGGTACTTCGAACAACAACGCCCTTTTTGGCAGCCAGGCGGATGTTATAGCGGGTTTTTTGCTTCATCGCTGCCAGTAATTCCTCTTCACCAGCTTCCAGGGAAATCGAAATCGTTTGGCGTGGCTGAAGAGTGTGTTCTTCGCGGATGAAGCCTTGTGCAAATTGAGCTTCCACTTGAGCAGGGAGAGGCAGGTTAAGGTCAGGCTCGACCTGCAGGAAGACAGTTTTGCGTTTTTTACACTCCAAGTCGATCTGCCGCCAAAGGCTGCTCCAATCTGTACCCAGGGGACCCTTAGGCAAATATGCGATTGAATATCCAGCAGGCAGAGTTCGGAACAAGACCTGGGCGTAAGCAGACTGGTTGTTGAAGATCTGGCTCTGCCAGCTGAAATGGCTCTTAAACTCGGCCCATTCCGGTAGTTGCAAAAGGTGCGCGTTTGGAAATGCCTGGATTAAGTCCTTGTCACGCTCCATTTGGAGAATCGCAGACATCTTAGCGACCTTTGAACCCCAGGACGTTGGTTATTGTACGCATAATGATCGAGATGTCCATCAGAATTGAGGCGTTTTCAATGTAATACAAATCGTACTCAAGTTTGATGGCAGTCTCAGCCACTGTTTCAGCATAATCCTGATGAATTTGAGCCCATCCAGTGATGCCGGGTTTTACCAACATACGGGCGCGATAAAAGGGAACTTCGCGTTGAAAAATACAAACCAGCTCCTCACGCTCTGAGCGTGGACCCACAAAACTCATCTCTCCACGCAAGACATTGATAATTTGGGGGAGTTCGTCCAGGTGGGTTTTGCGCATATAGCGACCGAAACGAGTCACGCGGGGATCATTGGTAGAAGTAACCAGCGCTTCTTTTTCCATGTCCATGTTGTCTTTCATCGTACGGAATTTGAGGATGGTATAAGGAACACCACCACGACCAAGGCGGATCTGTTTGAAAATAATTGGACCTTTTGAGTCGAGGCGGATGAGGAGGGCAAGAAATGGGAAAAGAACCCCCAGAACTGCCATCCCGATCAGTCCAAAAAAAAGGTCCATCAGGCGTTTGGAGATGCGATAGAGCCCGCTGGTAGGTTTTCGGTCGATGAACGAGCGAATTATCCAATCAGATTCTAGTAGTGAAATTGGCACGCGGTTGGTGAGAGATTCATAGGTGTCCTGCATGGTAGCTAAATTCATGCCCCTTTCCTGGGAAGTCAGAATTGTCTGGAACATGCCTGGACTCATCACATTAGAAATCGCAAGAATGATGTCGGTAATGTGATGGGTCTCAATGATTCCCCGCATATCTCTGTGGTTACCAAGGACAGGGAAGTTTTCGATGAGAGTGCCTTTCTTGGCAGGGTCGTCATCAATCAGACCAACCAACGTGAAAGGCGGTGGGTCTTGTTCGGCAACGATCTGAGCCAGGGCTAAACCTGCTCTACCAGCTCCGATTATGAGTGCGCGTTTTTGCTTACTTGCAGTTGTAAAGAGACGGACGTAGAGCAATCTCCAGAAGAAGGTGATCAAAACCGCCAAAACCAGGAATATTGCCACGCCAAAGCGCGGAAGACTGTTCGGCTTGGAAGCAAAATATACAACCAGGTAAATTGCGGCACAGCCAATAAGTGATACACCGAGCGACCTGAGAGTAGACTTTAAATTACCCGCTTTTCTAATATCGTAAGAATCTGCCATAAGAACCATCCAGAGTAAAGGCAGAAAATAGAACCAGGCGGGGATGCGCTCGCGTAAAAATGCAACAGAAAGCCCTAACCAGGTATCTCCCCTTGCCCATATCAGCAAAGCAATGCCCAAAGCAAGTAAAGCTGCGATGAAGTCACCAA
>JBCFBG010000068.1:0-1750 GCA_038562515.1 Anaerolineaceae bacterium | reverse complement strand
ATCTTCCATACCCCGCCAACATTTTCAGCTTTACCTTCCTGGTGGGCGTTGTAGCAGCGCTGGACGTAGTCCTGGTTTGGTAGGGAATGGGCGTCCATCCGCACAATCAGCTCTCCTTTAGAGGCTTTGATAGCAGTGTTAAGCCCAGTCGGGATGATTTGTTTGGGATTGTCGACCAGGCGCATGAAAAGTGCCGGGTGAGCTTCGCTAAAGGCATGAATCGCGCGACGTGTGCCATCGGTGGAGAGACCGTCAGCAATCACAATTTCCATATTCTGTAGTGGGAAACTTTGTTCGAAAAGGGCTTCCAGTACAAGGTGTATGGTTTTTTCCTCATTCCGACAAGGAATGATGACTGAGACAAGCGGATTCATCGATTATTTACTATCCTGTTCAATTTTCGTTGCAACAGCAATTTTTATCTTCGTGGTCATGTTGTTTGACGGCAATTGCTTCAATTTCAACAATGCCATTTTTCGGGAGCCCTGCGACCTGGATGGCAGAACGGGCTGGAAAAGCGCTTGTGAAAAACTCGCCATAAACCGCGTTCATTTCCGCGAATTGACCCATATCGAGCAAGAATACGGTTGTTTTCACCACGTCATCCATGCTTAGGCCAGCACTTTCGAGGATTGCTTTCATGTTTTCCAGTGCTTTTCGTGCTTGAGCCTGGATGCCTCCGGCGACTAAACTGCCAGTTTCCTTGTCCAATCCCAACTGACCTGAAACAAAGACTAACGAACCGGTGGAGACAGCTACAGAATAAGGACCAATTGCGGCTGGCGCATTTTCACAAGAAATCGTTTCCTTTTTAGTGCAGCAACAACTCATATCAACCTCTTTCCATCTACAGGATTTTTCGTATTATATCATTCAGAAGTGAATGACAAAGAAAGCGGGCATCTTTTCACTCGACCTGATGAAGTAACTTTGAAATTCTCGATAATGAGATCTTCCATCTTGACCAATGACCGTTTTTGGGATAAGGTTAACCATCATTACTTGAGGCGAAGGATGACTCTCACCAAAAATCAAAGACCTCACTCAAACCGATTACGGGCGGAAATTAATCACGCTCGTTTTGTTCCTTTAACCTATTCCAATCTACTAATCAAAGGAGAGTTTAATGTCAGGTAGTACTAATGCTTTTCAAATGGCGCAAGCTCAGTTCGATAAAGTCGCCGACCAACTCGAGTTAGACCAATCTGTGCGTGATTTTCTGCGCTGGCCTATGCGCGAATTCCACTTCCGCATCCCAGTTCGAATGGATGACGGGAAAATCCGTGTTTTCCAGGCGTATCGCATTCAACACAACGATTCCCGCGGTCCCAACAAAGGCGGTTTACGTTTCGCCGCTGGAGAGACAGCCGATACAGTTCGTGCCTTGTCTATGTGGATGACCTGGAAATGTGCTGTTGCTGATATCCCCCTCGGTGGCGGTAAGGGCGGTGTGGATGTTGACCCCTCAACCCTCTCGGACGGTGAAAAAGAGCGACTGGTTCGTGGTTATGTTAAAGCAATATGGAAGAATATTGGTCCCCGCCAGGATGTTCCTGCTCCCGATGTTGGCACTACTCCCCAGATGATGGGTTGGATGATGGATGAGTATTCCGCTATCGTCGGCAACTACACCCCTGGTGTAATCACTGGCAAGCCGTTGGGCGGTGGTGGTTCAGAAGGTCGCACTGAAGCGACCGGTTTTGGCGTTATCTTCACGATTCGCGAAGCAATGAAACACCTGGGCATCGAC
>JBCFBG010000067.1:0-7368 GCA_038562515.1 Anaerolineaceae bacterium | reverse complement strand
GACTGACCGGCATCCAAGCGCTGGCAAACCGAGATGAGCTGATCGAATAGAACCGAAGCCGGTAGTTGCGCCAGGCGTTGGGCGGGAAGCGAAGCAGGTTGATGGGTTTGCAGCGTGCGGCTGATGGCAAGGCTGAGCGGGCTGTGCACACCCACTGAAAGGCTGGCTTCGATCAGCCAGGATAGAAAAGCGGATTGTAGATTTGACCCAAGAATTCGGTTTTTGAGGGTGGCGTTGGCACTGGAGAGTAATTGGTCGTAATCCCAGCCTAGTTCAGCCTGGTTTTCCTCACGCTGATCTAGTGAGATTCTCTTTTCTGAGATTTCATTTCCATCCACCCGTAGAAGTTGAGATTTTTTAGGGCTCGCTGTTTCAAGTCGAGCACCAGGGGTATGTGGTTGGATGGAATTTTGGTTGTCAACGAGAGAATGTTTTATCTTAAAGAGTATTTTAAGAATCGTGTCAAATTGACATATTCCCGCACCAACCAGGGTCTCAAAATAACTATTTAACGCATCCACAAAGGTATCAAAATGACATATTTCCTGCCGGGTCAAGGTCTCAATCTGACAAATTCCCGTTTTCACTAAAGTCTCAAAATGACATAATCGTTCAGGTTGAGCCTTGCTTTGGGTGAGCATGAGGGTTTGAATGGCGCTGTTTGTGGCAAAAACAGCCAAAGTTTCAGCAGTAAGCGGGGAAGGTAAAGCGTGCAGGAAGGCACTGAGAGCGTGGCGCAAGGTCTCGTCCTGGGCGGTGAGCTGCACCTCGCTGACGCGCAATTGCCAATCGGTGCCAGTGGCGCTCTTGCGGGTGGCAGTGCGTAGCAGGTATTGGCTGGCAAGATCACGGTTGGCGGAACGCCAGTCGCGGGTATATTGGGAATCGGGCCGAATTTGCTCGGTTCGCGGACGTCCGCGCTTGCTTTTAGCGGCGTGGGGGATGCGCTTTGGCAGTGTTTCGGAACCAATCCAGCGCTGCAGGGTCTCGAGCCCACCAGCAACCCAAAAATGGTTGCGGTCCTGCCCACGAGCCCAGTCGATGTAACAGCAAGTTTTCGACATCAGGTAGAGCATACCCAAATCGTCGCCAAGTTCCGGTAAAACATTGGTAAACCAATACCAGGGCAGTGCCAAAAAGCTTTCCGGACGGATAAGATGGCCGGATAGACGGTCGCAAAGACCCGACAGGTTGGCGTCCAGCCTGGCTGTGTTGAGCAGCTGGCTGACAACCTGGTGAACGCTGCGCGCTTCAACTGGCAATTCTTGTACGCCCGAGTCCGGTAAGCGATAGGGGAAAGCCAGGATCTGGCTGCGGGGACTGTTGATCGCGCGGGTCAGGACGGCAGCCGGTTCCTGGACCAGGTCTTGTTCTGTAAGCCAACTGGCAAGGTCAGCCGCGTCTCCCGGGGTCAGCAATTGCCCGCGGTAGTGATAGGTGTTGGGTAGGCGGCGGATCTGACCGTCCACGAATTGATGAGCAGGGTCAGCTCTCTCCACAAACCAGTCCATCTGTCCGCTTTTGAAGATGCGGAAAAACTTGGCGCGACTGATGCTGTTTCCCAGCATGCGCAGGATCGATTGGACGTCGACAGTGACGTCATTTCCAGATTTGGGGTAGAGCTGGCTGGCACCGTCTTCACGGGAGGAAAAATAGAACGCCTGGCGCAAGGCAGCGGCAATCAGTACCGGCGCAGCGCCAACAAAAGGCACAAAACGGAGCAGATAAGTGGGCAGAGCGACGATCCTTTCGGGGTTGATGATGGCGTCGCTGATGTTGGCAGCCCCCGGTTGGAAGTGGAGCGTGCTTGCATCTGTGCCCATGGGCACACTTTGCAGGTTGAGGCGAAAATGACGCCCGGAATGGTCCTGCACCACGGTTTCAATCAGCGGAAAATATTGGCACAGGCTGGAGTAGACTTCCGGTTCGGCGGTGATGACATAGTTACCGTCATAGAGCTGCTGGCTGGAGGTAAGCAGAGTAGAAAGCGTGTCGTCATTCAACGCATTCAACGTGCTTGTGATCTCGGTCCAGACATTCTGCTCAGTCATTATTGTGGTTACCTCAGGTCAAGAATAGCAGGTTCTCCGTAAGAAAAAAAGGGGTTAAAACCGGCACTTTTGGGGTCAAATTTTCCCTTTTCGGAACTTTTTGACGTCCAGAAGCTCCGAGGCTGCTGCCAAACACTCCGAAATCGAGTTGCCGTGGCTGGCAGTCAGTTCGCGCAGGTCATCTTCGCTGAACACGGACTGGTGGTCCAGGTTGCCGGCGGAGAGCATGCGGTAGTTTAACAATTCAATCAATTCTGCCTGGCTGGGCAGACGAAAAGGCACGTAGAGCCCCAAAAACTGGCTGAGCAAACCAATATTGCTGGTGACGTTGTTGATGTCTTGCAGGAAAATGATGGTCTTGATTTTTTTGTTGTTTTCGACGGACCATTCCAGCAGTTGGGTCAGGTATTCCTGGTCCACCGGAGGCCCATCCAGAACGATCAGCAACTGGTCATTACCGTCTTGTAAGCGCTCGAAGATACTCTCAATGCGATTGGCGTTGGAGCGTGACGAGGGCAGCGAAAGCGTCTCGATAAGCGCCATCAGGAAGTGGCGCGGCTCGGTGAGCGTGTTGGTGTTCATATACATGCCAAAGATCTGACCGACATTGGGAGCAGAATATTTGGTTTGGGCGATTTTCATCGCCAACATGCTTTTGCCACCGCCCGAAGGTCCGGCAAAGACGCCAAGATTTTTGGATGGATCACTGTTATCGTAGATGAAATCGTTGGCAACACTCAGGACTTTGCGCTGCTCTTTGACACCCGGGTAAAAATAGCGTGTGTCCGCATAGCGCTGGAAGGGGTGCTCAAAAAAATTGGTTTGAAGCAAATCAAAACTATCTGGCATACATCACCACCGTAAATTTTATAATAAAAGGGTAGCAAAGTCGGGGAGTTAAGTCAAGTAGTTAATAAAAATTGCTTAGTTGCTTAAACTGAAGTAAAAAATTAAATTACAAAATTGTTCTGGCTTGTTATTCCGTTCATTTTACAGTAGAATTGAAACAAGCTCAACAATAGAAAAAGGTACGCCAATGGCAATTATATCTCTGGTCAATCGAAAAGGTGGGGTCGGGAAATCGACCATCAGCATCAACCTGGCTTCAGGGTTAGCAATCCACGAATCACGCAAGAAGAACAGTAAGCCGGTCTTGCTGATTGATATGGACGACCAGCTTTCGGCAACCATTACAGCCATGGGCGGCGGCTTCTCGGAAGACTTTGTGCCTGTGATCACATCCGACAATAACTACCCCCAGGCATTGGAAAACGGCTACAGCGCCAGCGAGTCTCTGATCGTCGATTCATTGATTCCGCGCAAACGTGGGCAGAAAGTCAAACTCTTTCGCACCAACAAAGCCCGCATGGAAGGGCTGGAAGCCAGCCTGAAACAGCGCGACGAGGCCGATTTTCAGCTGACTTATTTCCTGGAGCCTATTCAAGATGAGTATTCCTATATCATTATCGACAACCCCCCATCTGCTGGAATGCTGCCGATGAACTCCTTGGTGGCAAGCACGCACGTGTTGATCCCGATTGAGCCAGATGGATTATCCCTGATAGGGTTGGCAGATATTTTGAGAATGGTCGAGAACGTCCGGCGCACCACCAACCCTGACCTGGAAGTGTTGGGCATTGTCCCCTCCCGCTTTCGGATGGTTCGACGCCAATCGCAGGACGTGATCGAAGAGCTGGAAAGAATTTATGGGCACTTGCTGCTGCCCTACATCAAAGATCTGGCGGATATTTCTGCGGCGACCACGGCTGGCTACGATGTGTTTTCGTATTGCCCTGAAAAATCCCAGGCATACCGCTGCGTATCCAACCTGGTGGATGCCGTTTTAGGTAAATTGGGAGCCGCCTAAAGTGTGCCCATGGGCACAGAGTTGGCTTTGAGAGCGTATTTTTTAGGAGTTTATTATGGCAAGAGAAGTGAAACGGAATTTTGGCAGTTTGCTTGAAACCACTACGGATGCATTTGAGTCCAGCCAGTTGACTGAGGATCAAATCATTCCAAGTGGTCCAAAAATGATCAATAACCGTCAGAGTGTCTACCGTGTGCCGGTTTCCATGGTCCGCCCGGACCGTTTCCAGGCACGTTTGCTGCTTCCTCTACCTCTGCGCAGCGCTTTTTACAGCAGCACGCGTACCTGGCGTGAGACCGTGCAGGATTGGTTTGCATTGGCGAAAAGCGACCGCCTGAACCGCCGTATGCTGGACGAACTGATCGTCCTGGGCGATTCACTGCACGACACGGGTCAGATCAAACCAGTTACCGGCCAAATCGTGAACGAAGATGGACGCGACGTCTTCAAAATGTTGACTGGTGAGCGCCGTTTTTGGGCCACCACCATCCAGGCAGTTTTGAGCGAGAGCCCGGATGAACCTTATGTGTTGGCACTGATTGACAACCAACCTTCGCTCGAGAAGCAAATTGCTGAAAATATGGCCTACAAAGCCCTCACACCGGTGGGAAAAGCGCGCGCTGCTGCCCGATTAGTGCTCGAAGCTAACCAAATTGAACCGGCAGAAGGCGAAAAAGAGATCGATTTCTTCCGTCAGGTGACCGATTTGCGCCTAAACGATGAAGTGAAAGATATTTTGCAAAAGAATTTGCAGTTGGAACGTACTTATTTTGGGCGATTAATGAACTTCTTTGCCCTGCCAGAGGCTTCGCTCGAGCTGGCGGATCGCTCTGAAATGCCGGAGCGTGTTCTGCGAGAAATCATGCGTTATGATGCAAAATTATGGCCGGCAGCAGTGGAATATTTTGCTGAATTTGACAACCGCAGTTATCTGGACGTGCAGGCATTTTTGGAACGCGAATCAGGCAAGACCCAGACCCGCAAAGCCCGCATCCCTACTGACCCCCTGACCAAATCGGCACGCAGCTTGAAGAAAGTGCTTTTGGGCATGGATGAACTTCCCCAGGAAGACAAATCTGGTTCGCTGGCGGACGCACTGATTGGAGATAGCGACAAAAAAGAAGCGCAGGAGATGGCGGATAAGATCTCCGCCCTGGCGCAGGCGGTGCAGATGAGGGTGAAAGCGTTGAAGTAAACCTTTTGTAATCTTTTTCGCTTATGTCGGTGGTTTATTGGAAGATTATCACTTTTATCTACTTCTTGCTCACTGATCCCTGTTTCCTTAACTGTGCCCACGGGCACAGTTTTTGTTTGTGAATTCCTGGGTAATAAATGGGAGATCGGCACGATCATGAAAGACAGAGAGAGACGACCCCCCTTTGTACGGCTGGGGCTTGTCTCCAGCCGTTTTGTGGACTAATTAAAAACGCCTGGGGATGAAGGTAAATGCTGCTAGCTTCGCTCCCGGCACCATGGTTTGCTTCGTGCGGCTGTGGTTACAAACCCACCCTTAATGATTTCTGGCCTCTCCAAGGGGCTAAGAGCTGGACACCATCGGTGGGCACTCGTGCTCGGTCAGCCCACTAACTCCTACGGCGTCGGGGTGCTTTGCAAGACCAGCAGGATTAAGAAGAGCCAGGTCGGAGAACGGATTCCTCCCCAGGAAAGGCAAAAGCCGGGTTCAACCCCGGAACCCGGCTACGAAAGGTTGCTGCCTGCTCCTCCCCACTATCAAGAGCGATTTTCTTTTGTAGGGGACGGCTTCTATGCGGTTCCGAAACTCGGCATGGGTGAAATCTTGTTGACCTAGACAAGGGGCGGGTCTGGGACCCGCACGTACTCAACATCTATTGCCGGGTTCAACCCCGGAACCCGGCCCACGTGTTTCTTTTGTAATAAAGATAGTCAGATCCTTCCCTTCGTTTAGGATGACAAATATTGGACACCGAGGGTTAACATCCGCGCTCGGTCAGCCCACTAACTCCTACGGCGTCGGGGTGCTTTGCAAGACCAGCAGGATTAAGAAGAGCCAGGTCGGAGAACGGATTCCTCCCCAGGAAAGGCAAAAGCCGGGTTCAACCCCGGAACCCGGCCTACGAAAGATTGCTGCCTGCTCCTCCCCATTATCAAGAGCTAATTTCTTTGTAGGTGACGGCTTCTGTGCCGTCCCGAAACTCGGCATGGGTGAAATCTTGTTGACCTAGACAAGGGGCGGGTCTGGTGAACTGCACGTACTCAACATCTATTGCCGGGTTCAACCCCGGAACCCGGCCTACGAAAAGATCAGTAGATTCCCTACGGGTCTCGGGTTATCAAAACAATCCCAGCGCTAGTCTGCCTTCTCGCCAACCTTTTTTAGCGCAACAGCATCGGCAGGTAGTTCTTTGTGAGCCCCGTGCCCAGTAGCCCATATTCGCATAGGTGACAGACGGGCAGACTGATCCAATTCTCCCCCAGGTTTCGGGTGGTAACCCCTCCAGGGCAGGTACTGGCGGCATCTTCCCAGCTGCCACTGACAGTATTCCAGTAATACAAGCCAAGCGTATCTTCCTTCACGTTTTCCAACTTTTCTTCATCATAAGTGACACGGATTGTCAAAGGTAGTGTGAACTGAGTGATCGGGTTGTTTTGGATATCGAAGGCAGAAAGATCAAAACTTCGGTTTGCACTTGCCAGAGGTTCAACCGGGTGGGTAGGGGCGCGCATGGGGGTATATTCCAGGTAGAAATCCGCACCAGCAGCTCCAGCCGGAACGGTTATCAGTGTTTTGCCGTCATAGCTGAGCACCGATCCACCGGTGAGGTTGGGAATGTAGGCTCTCTGCCATTGGGTCGTGTACCAATCGGGGTCCTTGGCTGCCAGGAAACCGGCTGGCGGTTCGGTGGCAGGCACCGTCAGGCGGTTATAGCCGAGGTCTGTTTTGACACTCACCGTACAATACCAGGTGGAATTATCCGCCCCACAAAGTTTGGTCAGATTGGCAAAGCTGGCAGGCACATTACCGCTCAACTGGTTGCCGCTCAGGTCCAGGTGGATGAGTTCGACCAGGGTTCCTATTGCGGACGGAATGGACCCGCTGAGTTGATTGTTTTCCAGGCTGAGATACCAAATTGTGTCAGATAAATTACCCAACGTGCCCGGAATCGAACCCGTTAGGAGGTTATCATTCAGGTAGAGCAGGTAAATGATGCCATTCCCAAGCTGGCTGGGGATCGAACCGGTCAATTGGTTGTGATCGAGCCGCACCCTGGACAGCTTGGGCATACTACCGAGCTGAGCAGGGATCGTCCCGGAAAGCTGATTTGAACTTAAAGTTAAGCGAATAAGCTCGTTTAGATTCGCCAGCGAGGTTGGAATAGACCCACTGAGCTGGTTATTCTGAAGTTCCAGGTATCTCAAATTCGTTATATTGCCAAGCTGCGTTGGGATCTCACCGCTCAGCTGGTTGTG
>JBCFBG010000119.1:0-1386 GCA_038562515.1 Anaerolineaceae bacterium | reverse complement strand
CATTTTTCCCCTGAACCGGAGGTGGCACCAATTTTGCCACCCTGTCAACCTCCACCAGGGGGATGTTCATCACACGTCCGACATCCCGGACAGCTCCGCGCGCAGCCATGGTTCCAAAGGTGATGATTTGCGCTACTTTATCGGCGCCATATTTTTGGTTGCAATACTCCATCACTTCCGCGCGGCGGTCATCCTGAAAATCAAGATCAATATCGGGCATCGTGATTCGATCCGGGTTGAGGAAACGTTCAAAAAGGAGGTAATAGCTAAGTGGTTCCACCGAGGTGATATCGAGTGCGAAAGCGACCAACGAGCCGTTCCCCGAACCGCGTACGTTGTACCAAATGTTTTTCTCACGTGAGAAGCGGCAAAGATCCCACACAATCAGGAAGTACTCCGCAAAACCCATCTGGTTGATAACGCCCAGCTCATAGTTCAGGCGATTTTGAATCTCAGGCGAGTTTGCTTTGTCGGGGATATTTTGACGTAGACCGTCCTGGCACAAATCCAATAAATAGGTCTGGGCTGTTTGCCCAACAGGCACTTCAAACTGGGGAAGGTGATAACTGGTACGGGTCAGATCGACCTCGCACTGCTCCGAAATTAAAACGGTGTTGGTTAATGCCTCAGGGACTTGCGAGAAGATCGACTGCATCTCCTGTGGACTACGTAAATAGTAGCTGTCGTCGGACATGCGCATGCGGTTGGTGTCGCTCAACAATTTTCCGGTTTGAACGCACAGCAGGATGTCCTGCAGATCGGCATCCTCTTTGCGGGCGTAATGTACGTCATTGGTCGCTACCAGGGGTGTGTTGGTCTTTTTTGCCAATTCGACCATCAGCCGGTTGACGCGGAAGAGCTCAGGGATGTTGTGATCCTGCAATTCGAGGTAGAAATTACCCGGTTCGAATGCTTCCTTATACCAATTCAGGCTGCTCTCAGCTTTTGCCAGATCATTATCATTGAGCGCGCGGGGGATCTCGCCAGCCAGACAGGCAGAAGTACCAATCAGTCCCTCGGTATGATCTGCCAAAAAGGCTTTGTCGATGCGCGGATGGTAATAAAAACCTTCCAACTGCGAGACTGAAGCAATTTTGAGCAGGTTTTTGTAACCGGTCATGTTTTTGGCAAGCAAAAGCAAGTGGTAAGGCCTTTTATCTTTGCTGACGTCCTTATCCAGCATGGAACGGGGGGCAACATATGCTTCCAACCCAATAATCGGCTTGATTCCTTCTTTAATCGCCTCTTGGAAAAAATTCAAAGTTCCAAACATGGTACCGTGATCGGTCAGAGCCAACGCGTTCATACCCAATTCTTTGGCGTACTTGACCAAATCTTTTGGACTGGCAAGACCATCCAAAACGGAGTAAGAAGAGTGAACATGTA
>JBCFBG010000118.1:0-1442 GCA_038562515.1 Anaerolineaceae bacterium | reverse complement strand
AACCGTTAGTGGCAAGGCTATGACGACACAACCCGACAGACAAATCGGGTTCTTTTTGATGTTTCGTATTTTAGTAGTTGCTTAAATAAGCAAATTGACTACCTTTGTACTATGGACAACAATTCTTGCATACGACAACAAGCGGACATTAAACAAATAAATCGCTGTAAAGACAGAGTTTCAGAACTCAACGGCTCATTTGACTATTTATCAAACGGACTTGAATTGGCAGGAAACAACGTAAGACTGAAAATTCTCTTTCTGATCTATGAAGAAAAACGACTTTGTGTTTGTGATATAAGCGATATTCTTGGTATGACAATTTCAGCGGTTTCACAACACTTGCGAAAACTCAAAGACAGAAAACTCATTGAAACAGAAAGAGAAGCTCAAACCATTTTTTACTCATTAACAAAAGAGTATGAAAAAATGCTGAAACCGTTTTTCAAAATACTTGACGAAAACAAAATTTTGGAAACATTATGAAAACAGACAACAAACTAATTGGAGCAGGACTTTTAACAGCAATTGCAGCTTCATTGTGTTGCATTACACCTGTTTTGGCTCTCATTGCAGGAACAAGCGGACTTGCCTCAACTTTTTCTTGGCTTGAACCTTTCCGACCGTATTTTATCGGAATGACAATTTTAGTGCTTGGTTTTGCTTGGTATCAAAAGTTGAAACCAAAAAAGCAAATTGACTGCAACTGTGAGACAGAAGAAAAACCAAAATTCATTCAGTCAAAAATGTTTTTAGGAATAGTAACGGGATTTGCCATCGTTATGCTTGCTTTTCCATACTATTCAAGTGTTTTTTACTCAAAGGCTGAAAAGCAAATCATAGTAGTGGACAAATCCAATATTAAAAAAATAGAATTTACGATTAGCGGTATGACTTGTGAAAGTTGTGGCGAACACGTAAATCACGAAGTAGATAAATTGACAGGAATAATAAGTTCAAACGCATCTTACGAAAATGGAAATGCAATCGTAGAATTTGACAACTCAAAAACAAACATTTCTGAAATCGAAAAAGCAATAAACTCAACAGGATATTCTGTAGCTGACAAAAAAGAAAATTAAAATGGAAATCAAATTACAATCAACAATAACTTGTCCCAACTGCGGACACAAGAAAGAAGAAACAATGCCGACAGACGCTTGTCAATATTTTTACGAATGTGAAAAATGTAAACAAGTTCTAAAACCAAAACAAGGCGACTGCTGTGTTTATTGTAGTTACGGAAGTGTTGCTTGTCCACCAATTCAGCAGGACAAAAAATGTTGCTAACAGACGAAAAACAAAGAAGCCCAGCCACTAACAGCGGTTTGGCAAAAGTGGCGGTTCAGTTCTTCGTATGACAGTTTATCGTAAATTTGAAGAGTGTGCTTCGTATGAACATTTGTGGTAAAATCGCCACCTTCGCCAAGCCGCGAAACGTT
>JBCFBG010000117.1:0-1465 GCA_038562515.1 Anaerolineaceae bacterium | reverse complement strand
AAATTCAACTGGTAGCAAATTTCATCAGTGAAAATCTCAACCCCTTTCCTGCCCGCGCCCACTGGGGAGATGTTCGCAACCCCAACGCGAGCGGGTCAGAAGCTTTTCACCAACCAGACGTCCTCATTTATTATTTGAACGAAAATCCTTCCAATCCGTTGGTTGTGGAGATTATCCTCCCGGTGCGGGGAACCTTAAAAGTCAATCAGTTGTTCAAAGATACGCTGAAGACCGTTGAGGAAGAACATGCGGTCGAATGGAAGGAAGATATCGAAAAAGCATCGCTTCTGATTAAATGTATCCAACAACGTTCGAACGCGATGAAATTGTTGCTTGAACAACTGGTAGTTCTCCAAAAAGATTACATCACCAGAGGAGACAAAAATATGCTTCCCCTCACCCGCGCCAAGATTGCCGAAGAACTCGGATTGCACGAATCGACGATTTCAAGGGCAGTTTCCGGGAAAACGATCCAACTACCTAACAAAAAAATTGTTCCCATGGCTATCTTTTTTGACCGCAGCCTCTCACTTAGAATTGTCATCAAAGAGATGATCGAACAAGAAGCCCGTCCCCTCAGTGATTCCGAAATCAAGGAAAAACTTGAAGAGGATGGCGTCTCGATCGCGCGCAGAACAGTTGCCAAGTATCGCTCAATGGAAGGCATTTTGCCTGCCCATTTGCGTTCTACCTCCAAAAACTAAGCGGGCTTAGCTGTGGACCGATCCCTCCAGGGCAGTAATGACTCCACGCTTTCAAGCGATTTGCAGATTTTGAGCCAATCTGCGTTACTCAACCTGGTTCCAGAACCAGCCGTGGTTTATTTGCGGACCAAAGATCAACTTGTCCTGGCTAACCAGCCTTTCCTGGATCTGAGCGGCTATTCCAAGACGGACCTGCAAAAACTGCAGCTGTCGGCTTTGATCCCCGAAGAGCCTGATACTAATCCCACTAACGAAGAATCAAGGCAAATTTCAATTCAGTTGTCGAGCGGAGAGCTGCTGCCCGTGCTCTTGAGCATTCACTCCCTCAGCGCCACGAACCAGGTGGTTGTGCTAGTTTTTTCTGCGCTTCAGGAGGAAAACTTGTTTAGGCAGGACCTTCTGGATCAGGAATATCGTTACGATAATTTGCGCCTGCTCACTGAATTGGCAGACCAGTCAAATGTCGCTGCGCTTTACCAGATGGCTATCATGATCATCTCGAAAACTTGCAAGCCGGACTTCATTTTGGTCTATCGACGCAACAATGACACGCTCAACCTTGCCCAGGAGCACAATTCAGAAATTGCTCAATTTTTCCCTGATCAAATAAACATAAATGAATTGGGAAAACTGGAATCGGCGGTTTTATGGCGCGAAGGCAAGCCATCCCTTTCTGCCTTTGAAGAACTGAGCCATGAACTCGAAGCCAGTTATCTCTTCACCATCCCACTCAATATCAATGACAGACTACAGGGGTTGAT